>JAKLLM010000043.1 GCA_023150125.1 Zoogloea sp. | reverse complement strand
GGTGGAGGTGTCGGCCTGGGAGAAGGCGTCGAAGATGAGGGCCTGCTTTTCGGGGGGGATGCCGACGCCGGTGTCGTGCACCCGGAAGACCAGCGTGATCTGGCTGCCGTCACCGGCCAGGGTGTCGGTTTCGACGACCACCGTGACTTCGCCGGCGGGGGTGAACTTGATGCCGTTGGAGATCAGGTTGATCAGCACCTGGCGCAGCCGGTGGGGGTCGCCGATCAGGCTGTCGGGCACGTCGGGGGCCACTTCGGCGCTGAGCTTGAGGTGCTTCTCGGTGGCCCGCTGCTGGAGGGTGCGCACGGCCAGGGCGACGCAGTCGCGCAGGCTGAAGTCGATGTGCTCGAAGTCGAGCTTGCCGGCCTCGATCTTCGAGAAGTCGAGGATGTCGTTGATGATGCCGAGCAGGCCGTTGGCCGAGCTCTTGACGAGGGTCAGGTATTCGCGCTGTTCGTCGTTGAGGGGCGTGTCGAGGGCGAGGTCGGTCATGCCGAGGATGGCGTTCATCGGCGTGCGGATCTCATGGCTCATGTTGGCCAGGAAGTCGCTCTTCGAGCGGCTGGTGGCCTCGGCGGTTTCCTTGGCCTCGCGCATCAGGGCCTCGGAGTGCTTGCGGTCGCTGATGTCGCGCAGGTAGGCGGTGATCATGCGGTTGTGCTCGGCGCCGCTGGCGGCGAGGGCGACCTCGATGGGGAACTCGCGGCCGTCCCGATGGCGGGCGATGGCTTCGAGGCGCCGGTAGGGGGTGTCGCCGGCCGGGGTCTGGAGCAGGTCGCGGACGGCCTGGATCTGCACTTCGCGCAGGCGCTCCGGGAAGATCAGCTCGGCGATGGGCTGGTGCAGGGCGTCGGCCCGGGAGATGCCGAAGCTGCGCTCGGCGGCGGGGTTGAACTCGAGCACCTTGCCTTCGGTGTCGGTGGAGATGATGCAGTCGAGGGCCGCCTCGGTGATCGCGCGGTTGCGGGATTCGCTGGCGGCGAGGGCCGATTGGCCGTCGAAGAGGCGGATGGAGGTCCAGTTGAGCGCGTCGACCAGCTGGCGGACTTCGGCGACGCCGCCCGGGTCGTGCAGGGTGTTGCCGTGGCTGGCTTCGAGGCCTTCGGCGAAGGCGGTGGCTTTCTGCAGGCTGCGCAGGGGGGCGCGCAAAAAGTAACGGATCGCCAGGGTGCCGCCGAGCAGCGTGAGGATGCCGGCGAGGAGGCTGTAGCCGAAGATATGGGCCAGAGTCTCGTCGGCGGCCGGGGCGAGCTCAAGGCGCAGCCAGCCGAGCGGGGCGTTGCCGCCGATGCTGGCCCAGGCGACGATGTGTGGCCCTTGCCGTGCCGGATTGGCGGAGTTGCCGGGCGGGATGAGCGGTTTGCCGTCCAGGGGTTCGACCCGCGGCGCGGCGCCGCTGCCCAGGCGGACGCTGGCCACCGGGATGCCCTGCCGGTCGGTGACGGTGGCCCGCCGGATGCGCGGGTTGCCTTCCAGCTGGAGCAGGTGGGCGCCGATCTTGGTGGCTTCGCCCCGGGCGACGTGGGGTTCGAGGGCGGCGGCGAGGGAGGCGGTGAGGTCGTCGGCGTGGCTGCGTTCGAGGCGTTCGATGAAGTCGGCCTGTTCGATCCCGATGTAGGCGGAGTAGCCGCCTACCGACAGGGTGAGCAGCAGGGCGAACAGCAGCGCCAGCTGCTGGCCGAGGGTGCGGAAGCCGATGCGCGAGGCGAGGTGGTGCAGGCAGTCGTTCATTCGTCTTGGAAGCGGTCGCGAATCTCGAGGACCGCGTCCCACTGATCGAAGAAGGCGTCCACGCAGGCGGGGTCGAAGTGGGCGCCGCGGCCTTCGCGCAGGAGGGCAGCGGCACGCTCGAGCTCCCAGGCGGCCTTGTAGGGGCGCGGCGAGGTAAGGGCGTCGAAGACGTCGGCTACGGCGACGATCCGCCCGACCAGGGGGATGGCGTCGCCGGCGAGGCCGTCGGGGTAGCCGCTGCCGTCGTATTTCTCGTGGTGGGTGAGGGCGATCTCGGCGGCCATCTGGATCATCGGCGAGGCGGAACCTGCCAGGATGTCGTGGCCGATGCGCGGGTGACGGCGCATGATCTCGAGCTCGTCGTCGTCAAGGCGGCCGGGCTTGAGCAGGATGTGGTCGGGCGTGCCGACCTTGCCGATGTCGTGCATCGGGGCGGCGGTGAGGATGCGCTCGCACAGCTCGTTGTCGAGGCCCAGGCGGCGGGCGATGAGTTGCGAGTAGTGGGCCATGCGCAGGATATGGGCGCCGGTCTCGGGGTCGCGGAATTCGGCGGCGCGGGCCAGGCGCATCACGGTTTCCTGCTCCCGGGCGAGGATGTCGGCGGTCTTGCGGATGACGGCTTCGCGCAGGTCGTCGTTCCAGCTGCGCAGGCGTTTGTGGCTCTCGCGCAGGCTGAGCATGGTGCGCACGCGGGGGTCGAACTCGTGGCGGTCGATGGGCTTGGTGAGGAAGTCGTTGGCGCCGGCGCCGAGGCTTTCGTAGCGGACTTCCTTCTCGTGGGCGGCAGTGACCATCAGGATCGGCACGCTGTCGGCGGGGTAGAGCTTGCGCAGGGTGCGGATGAAGTCGATGCCGTTGATGTCGGGCATCATGTAGTCGACGATGAGCAGGTCGGGCTCGTTGCTGCCGCACCACTGCAGCCCTTCGAGGGGCTGGGAGAAGGTGACGATCTCGGTGCCCGGCGGGGTCAGCTTGCGGACGAGGGCCTGGATGAGCGTCAGGTTGAGGGGCGTGTCATCGACGATGGCTATGGCCATGGTGGCTCCGATTTGACTGGCATGGGCCGATCCGCCGGCTTGGCGTGTCTCAGATTATCGGCCCGACGTCTTCGAAATTGAGCGCGTCCTGGCGGGCCGCCCGCAACTGGCGCGAGTCCTCGGGCGGGCTCGTCGGGGCGGTGCAGGGCAGGCTGAGGACGAAGCAGCTGCCCTGCCCGGGGGCGCTGCTCACATCGATGCGCCCGCCGAGCAGGCGCGTCGAGAGGTTATACACGATGTGCAGGCCGAGGCCGCTGCCACCCTTGCCGAGCCGGGTGGTGAAGAAGGGGTCGAAGATGCGCCGCAGGTTGGCCGCCGGGATGCCGTTGCCGTCGTCGTCGAAACGGATCTCGACCCAGCCCGGCTCGAGCTGCCGCGGGGTGACCCGGATGCGGCCGCGAGGCCGGCCATCGAAGGCGTGGAGCAGGGCGTTGCTGAGCAGGTTGGTGAAGATCTGCCCCAGGGCGCCGGGGTAGCTGTCCATCTGGACGGGGTCGAGCGGCGCGATCTCCAGCAGGTAGGGGCCGTTCTTGAACATCGGGCTGAGGGTGATCGCCATCTCGCGCAGAAAACCACCGAGCTCGAAGCGCCGGCGCTGCTCGCTGGTCTGGTCCACCGCCACCTGCTTGAAGCTCCGCACGAGCTCCTCGGCCCGGCTCAGGCTGCGCATCAGGAGGCCGGTGGCCTCGCGGGTGGCTTCCAGGTGGCTGTCGAAGTCGCTGCGCCGCAGGCGGCCCGAGGCGTGCTGCTCGCCGAGTTCCTGGGCGTGAGCGGCGAGGGTGGTGGCGATGGTGACGCTGTTGCCGATGGGGGTGTTGAGCTCGTGGGCGATGCCGGCAACCAGCGAGCCGAGGGCGGCCATCTTGTCGTTGCGGATGAGCTCTTCCTGGGTATGGCGCAGGGCGTCGAGGGCCGAGCTGAGTTCGGCGGTGCGCTCGGCGACGCGCTGCTCGAGGGTCCGGTTGAGCTCCTCGATGTCGCGCTGGATGCGGCGCAGCTCGGTGATGTCGACCACCGACCAGAGGGCGCACTCCTCGCCGTCCACCTTCAGCAGGCGCCCGGAGATCAGGCAGGTGGCGGTGCCCTGGCGCCCGGGAAGGTGCAGCCGGACTTCGCGCTGGACGATGTGCTCCTTGCCGGCGATGCGGGCATAGACGGCCCGCTGTTCGTCGAGATCCACCCACAGGCCGAGCTCGATGGCGCTGCGGTTGCGCACCGCGCTGCGGTCGAGGCCGAAGAGCTGCTCCCATGCCGGGTTGGCGTCCACGTGGCCGCGATCGCTCATCCGCGTGAGGGAGAGGGCGCAGGGGGCCGAGTTGAAGATCGCCGCGAAGCGGGCTTCGCTCTCGGTCAGCCTGCGGGTGGCGGCGAGCTCGGTGGTGATGTCCCGGTAGGCGGTGATCATGTAGCTGCGGGCGCCGATCTGCAGCGGGCGGGCGCTGAGCAGGGCCTCGACGGCGACGCCGTCGCTGCGGCGCAGGGTGACCGGGCGCTTGCTGACGGTGCCGCCGGCACGGAGCTCGGCGCGGATCCCGCGGGCCTCGTCGGGGCTGCCCCACAGGCCGAAGTCGTCGCCGCTGCGGCCCAGGCTTTCGTCGCGGCGGTAGCCGAGGAGCGAGGTCCAGTTGTGGTTCATGTCGATCAGCCGCCCTTCCTCGCCGGTGCTCAGCACGAGGAGCTCCGGCAGCAGCTCGAACAGCCCGGCGAAGCGTGCATGGGCTTCGTCGAGGGCGTGTTCGGCGGCCTGGCGGCGGGCGGTCTCGGCCTGCAGCAGCTCGTCGAGCCGGCGGGCCTCGTCCCTGCCGTGGCGGCGCGCCCAGGCGGCCGGTGCGAGGGCAGCCAGCACCAGCAGCAGGGCGGAGATGAGGAGGCCGGGGGAGACGGAGTCAGGCAAGGTGGTTCCGGGCGTGGGCTCAGCGCAGGGCGCGGATCAGGTCGGCCAGCGTGGTGAAGCCGACGTCGTAGAAGTGCTGGAGCAGCGGGGCCAGATGGCCGAGGGCCAGCAGCAGCACGCCGAAGCCGACGGTGAGGGTGATCGGGAAGCCGATCGCGAAGAGGTTGAGCTGCGGCGCGGCGCGGGTGAGCACGCCGAGGGCGATGTTGGTGATGAGCAGCGCGGTGACGATGGGCAGCGCCATCAGCAGGCCGCTGGCGAAGATGCTGGCGCCGAAGCGGGCGAGGACCAGCCAGCCGCCCTTGTGGGGCAGGGTGGCGCTGACCGGGAGCCATTCGAAGCTGCGGGCGAGGGCGTCGATCATCAGCAGGTGCCCGTTGAGGCTGAGGAAGACGAGGGTCGAGATGAGGGTCAGGAATTCGCCGACCACCGCCGTCTGGCCGCCGGCGACGGGGTCGAAGAAGGTGGCGAAGGAGAGGCCCATCTGCAGGCTGATGATCTCGCCCATCAGGTCGAGGGCGGCAAAGACCACCCGCAGCACGAGGCCCATGGCGATGCCGATCAGGGTCTGCTGGAAGAGGATCAGGATGCCCGCCCAGGAGTCGATGGCCTCAGGTGGCGTCGCCGTGACCACCGGCATCACGCCCATCGTGACCGCCAGCCCGACCACCAGCTTGATGCGGCGCGGCACGGCGTTGTTGCCGAAAACCGGCGCGGCGCCGACGAAGCCGAGGATGCGCGCCATCGGGAAGGCCAGCAGGGCGAGCCATCCTTCGAGCTGGGCGGAGGTGACGGAGAGCACGGGCCGGGCTAGCCGATCATCGACGGGATGCTCTCGAAGAGGCGCCGGATGAAGTCGGTCATCATCGTGATCATCCACGGCCCGGCGAGCACCAGGGTGATGAAGGTGGCGATCAGCTTGGGGACGAAGGAGAGGGTCTGTTCGTTGATCTGGGTGGCGGCCTGGAAGATCGAGATGACGAGGCCGGTGACCAGCGCGGCGATGAAGAGCGGAGCCGACACCAGCAAGGTGAGCTCCAGCGCCTGGCGGCCGAGGTCGATGACGGTGGTGGGGGTCATGGCGGCTCCTGGATTCAGCCGAAGCTCTGCACGAGGGAGGCGATCAGCAGGTTCCAGCCATCCACCAGCACGAACAGCATGATCTTGAAGGGGAGCGAGACGATCGCCGGGCTCATCATCATCATGCCCATCGACATCAGCACCGAGGCGACGACCATGTCGATGATGAGGAAGGGGATGAAGATGATGAAGCCGATCTGGAAGGCGGTTTTCAGCTCGGAAGTGACGAAGGCCGGCAGCAGCACGCGCAGGGGCAGGTCTTCGGCCTTTTCGACCCGCGGGGTCTTGGCGAGCTTGGAGAAGAGGTTGAGGTCGGGCTCGCGGACCTGCTTGAGCATGAAGGCCTTCACCGGTACGGTGGCGCGGGCCACGGCTTCATCGAAGTTGATGCGGTTCTCGGAGAGCGGCTGCCAGGCTTCGGTGTAAACCCGGTCGGCCACTGGCGCCATGATGAAGAAGGTGAGGAACAGGGATAGCCCGACCAGCACCTGGTTGGGCGGCGAGGTCTGGGTGCCGAGCGCGTGGCGCAGCAGCGACATCACGATGATGATGCGCGTGAAGCTGGTGGTCATCAGCACCATCGCGGGGATGAAGGACAGCGACGTCATCAGCAGCAGGGTCTGCATCGACAGGCTGTACTGGGTGCCGCCGCCGGCGGCCGGCGTGGTGGTGAGGGCCGGCAGGGCCTGGGCCAGCACCGGCAGTGGTGCCAGCAGGCATAGCGGCGCCCAGCGGGCGGCGCTGCGCGAGGCGCGGAGGAGTCGGGATTTCATCGGGAGCGCCGTTCGAGGGTCTGCTTGAGCCAGCTCTGGAAGTCCTTGCCGGCGGGGGCCTGGGGGCCGTCTGGCGTGCCGGGGAGGTCGGCCGCATCGAGGGTGTGCAGGGGCGTGATGCGCCCGGGGGTGACGCCGAGCACGAGCACCTTGCCGGCCACGTCCACCAGCACCACCCGTTCGCGCGGGCCGACGGCGGTGGCGCCGCGGACCTTGATCAGCCCGGCAGCATTGCCTGCGCCGGCGCCGAGGCGCTTGAGCACGTGCAGGCTGGCGTACAGCAGGCCGATCACCACCGCGAGGCCGAGGAGCATCTGCACGAGGCTGCCGGCCGCATCGAGGCTGCCCTCCGCCGCCACGGCGCTGCGGGTGGCCAGAAGCAGGCCTGCTGTGATCAGGGGGGAGCGCATGGTGTCGGGCGGGGCCGGTTCAACTTTGACGGGAGCTTCGCCAGCATAGCGAAGCGGTCGTCGCCTGCATGGCCCGATAAGGCGGGCAAAACCGTACTTTTTCGTGATTTCACCAGAGCCTGCCGAACTGCGGCGGGCGCCTATACTCCAAGCTGTCAGCATCTGCCGGCGGCCCGCAGGGCGCGTCGCGGCGGGTGCTTGCAGGAGGGGCCGGGCGCCGCATGCGCCGGCCTCCGCGCGTGGCGGAAACCGATCAGTGGAGGTGCGATCATGTTGCTCTGGCATCGTGAAACCCGGCCGGCGGCCGCGGGTGCAGACGCGGCCCCGACCCCGTCCGCAGACCTGGCCGCATATGAGGCCAAGCGCCAGCGGGCCTTGCAGATCCTGGGCGAGCGCTGGTTGCTGCACCGGGCCAATGCGCCCGATCGCCGGCCGGCCTCTTCGGTCCTCGCGCGGGCGTGCGCCGGGCAGCCGCCCGCGGCGGAGGCCCACTGAGCCCTTGCCGTGACGGTGGCTGGCTCCCCGCTCTCGGCGGGGCTTAGTTGCGCAGTTTGCGGATGCGTTCTGCGGGGGTGATGATGTCCGTCAGGCGGATGCCGAACTTGTCATTGACGACGACGACCTCGCCCTGGGCGATCAGGGTGCCGTTGACGAGCACGTCCATCGGCTCGCCCGCGAGGCCGTCGAGCTCGACCACCGAGCCGTGGGCCAGCTGCAGGAGGTTGCGGATGGCGATCTTGGTGCGCCCCAGCTCCACGGTGAGCTGCACCGGGATGTCCAGGATCATGTCGTAGTCGTTGAGCGTGCCACCCTTGGCGCCGGCCTGCCCGAAATCGGGGAAGAGCTGGCTCGCCGGCTTGGCCTGGAAGGGGGACTCGCCCCCCAGGGCCGGCTCGGCGCTGTCGGTCAGGCCCTCGGCGGCAGCCTGCTCCTGCATGGCGGCAGCCCAGTCGTCGTCGCTGATCTGGTTGTCGTCGGGGGTGTCGGTTTCGGACATGGTTTACTCCTGGCTGCCCGCCGGGGCTTCGTCTTCCTGGGCGAGGAAGCGTTCGATCTTGAGGGCGTACTGCCCGCGCTGGATGCCATAGCGGCATTCCATGAAGGGGATGCCGTCGACCTCCGCCTGGATGGTCTCGGGGATGTCGAGGGGGATCACGTCGCCGGGCCGCATGTTGACGATGTCGCGCAGGGTGATCCGCGTGGTGCCGAGGTGGGCGATGAGGGTCACTTCGGCGGTCTGCAGTTGCTTGCCCATCATGCTCACCCAGCGGTTGTCCTGGGTGATGTGGTCGCTCTGCATTGTCGAGTAGAGCGTCTCGCGGATCGGCTCGAGCATCGAGTAGGGGAAGCAGAAGTGCATCTCGGCCTGCGAGCCGCCGAACTCCAGCGTGAAGGAGCAGGCCACGACGATTTCGCTGGGCGTGGCGATGTTGGCGAACTGGGGGTTCATCTCGGAGCGGACGTACTCGAAGTCGAGCTTCTGCACCGGCGCCCAGGCCTTTGAATATTCGTCGAAGGTGACGCGCAGCAGGCCCTGGATGATGCGCTGCTCGGTGGGCGTGAAGTCGCGCCCCTCGACCCGGGTGTGAAAGCGCCCGTCGCCGCCGAAGAGGTTGTCCACCACCAGGAAGACCAGGTTCGGGTCGAGCACCACCAGCCCGGTACCGCGCAGGGGTTTGGCGGTGAGCAGGTTGAGGTTGGTCGGCACGACCAGGTTGCGCACGAACTCGCTGAACTTCTGCACCTTGATCGGGCCGACCGACACCTCGACGTTGCGGTGCATGTAGTTGAACAGGCCGATGCGCAGGTAGCGGGCGAAGCGCTCGTTGATGAGCTCCATCGTGGGCATGCGCCCACGGACGATTCGTTCCTGGGTGGCCAGGTTGTACGGGCGCACGCCATCGCCGCTGTGCTCCTCGGCTTCCTGCTCGTCGGGCTCGCCGGTGACGCCCTTCAGCAGGGCATCGACCTCTTCCTGGGAGAGAAAGTCCTGGGCCATGGTGGGAAGATCCCTTACTGCACGATGAACTGGTTGAACAGCACGGCGAGCACGGGCCCGTCGTCTTCGGGGCGGTTGCGCTTGTTCTTCTTCTTGGGGTTGGGCGCGTAGCCGAGCACGTCGTTGGCTTCTTCCTTGATCTCGTCGGCGAGCACCTCACGGCCCTCGGCGGTGGCGAGCTCAGACGGTTTCTTGGACGACAGCAGCATGATGATGCGGTGCTTCAGCTCGGGCATGTAGAGCTTGAGCGAGTCGCCCACCTTGGCGTCGGAGACCCGCAGCACCATCGTGGACTGCAGGAAGTGCTCGCCCTCGTCGGGGGAGAGGTTGACAGTGAATTGCTCGAGCTGCACGAAGACCGGGGGCTTGGAGGGGTCCACCTTGATCTTCGGGGGCTCGTGGGAGACTTCTTCTTCCGCCTCCTCGCCGTCGGCGTGCTTCTTCTTGCCCATCAGCATGAAGGCGGCACCGCCGGCGATCGCGAGGATCAGGACGGCGACGATGATGATGATCAGCTTCTTCTTGCCGCCCTTGGCGGGGGCTTCGCCTTCGGCGGCTTCGGCCTTGGCCGGTGCTTTCGACATGCTGGATTACTCCTTATCTCATTGCATTGTTATCCATCACGCCCGCCCGGCAAGCCTGGAATAGGGGCACGGGAGCCCACCATTTCAAGGGTTTTCAGGCGAACGTATCAACCAAACCTTCTCCGCGGCGCAGCCAGGACGGGGCGCCGAGGGGTGCTGCGTTGGTGTCGTTGCCGCCGCCCGTCCGGCCGCGGGGGGCGTTGCCGCTGCCGTCGCCGCGCTCACCCGAGGTGCCCACGTCGGTCTGGCCGAGGCTGATGCCGCTCTGCTCGAGGATCTCGCGCAGGCGCGGCAGGCTTTGTTCGATGAGTTCCCGCGCGGCCGGCGTGGCGGTGGTGAATTGGGCGCTGGTCTGATCGCCGCTGACGGTGATCGACACTTCGATCTTGCCGAGCTGGGGCGGGGTGAGGGTGAGCTCGGCCTGGCTCTCGTGCTGGCCGACCATCCAGTTCACCCGGTTGCCGACCTCCTCGGGCCAGGCCGGGCTGTCGGCCGGGGTGGCCACGTGGATGGGGAGCGGCGCGGGGGCGGCTTGCGTGGGTTCGCCCCGGAGGTTGGCCAGCGCGGCGGCGTGGATCGCGGCAAAGCTGTTGGTCGGCGCGGCCGGGCTGTCCGGTGTGCGTTCGAGGAGGTGCTCCCGCAGGCTGCCGGTGGTTTCGGGGGCGGCCGGGCTGGCGGGCTTGCCGGCGGCATCGGCTGCCGGATCGGCAAGATCTGCCGCCCGCCCGGCATCGGCCGTGAGCGCGGTGCGCCCGCCGTCGGGCTTGCCGCCAGTTGCAGGGTCTGGTGCCGCGCCGGCCAGATTGAGCCCTGTGCTCAGGGCGGTGAGGCCTGGGGCTGTGCTTGCGTCTGCTGCGCCCTTCGGCGCTTCGGGGGCGGTGTCGGCGATCGGCTTGACGAGGCCGGCCAGCAGGGCGGCGAGCTCGGGCTGGGGCGCGCCGGGCTCGGTGGCAGACTCCTCGGCGCCGGGGGCGTTGCCGGTGTCGGCGGCGCTGTCGGCCTGGCTGCCGGCTTCGCCCTGCATGCGGCGCTGCAGCTCGCCGGCGAAGCCCGTGTCCGGGGCATCGGCCTCCCGGCCCGGGGCCGGGGTGTCGGGGCGAGCGCCTTCCGGGCCTTTGGTGGGAGCGACGGGGAGAGGATTGGCGATCGGGTTCAAGGCCGGTCCGGGCATGATGTTGTTCCTGGTGAGGATGCAGACACCTGCCGATCAGCAAGCCACGTGCCAGGCGAGCCTGGCGGCGATCATTCCTCGAGATCGCGGTCGCGGAACTGCTTGGCGGCGTGTTCGTCCGTGAGCCTTTGTTCCTGCTTGGCTTCCTTGCGGGCCTGCAGGCTCTGGTGGCGGTGCGACAGGGTGTCGAAGGCCTTCACCTTGTTGCGCTGGTCCACCCATTCCTGCTGGCCCTGCACCGTGCGCTGGCGCGAGTCGGAGACGATCAGCTGCTGCTGGGCGATGGCGTCATCGAGCTTGCCGAGGAAGGCGCTGAAGTTGCGCCAGGCGTCGGGGCCGATGCCGTTGCGGGCCGCCTCGACGAAGCGGTCCTGGTATTCCTTGCGGTACGCTTGCAGCAGCTTGAGCTTGTCTTCGACGGCCTGTTCGCTGGCGATCAGTTCGCCGAGCTTGCGCGCGGCGTCGTCCATCCGGCTGTTGGCCAGGTCGAGCAGGGTTTGCAGCGGGAACGGCTCAGTCATCTTCACGTTCCTTTGCCCTTAACGGGCGGGTGACGGAAATCTTTAGGGCCGGGGTGCAAGAGGCTTGCGGGCGGTGGAGGGGGCTCATGGGCTTGCTCCGAAGAGGGCGTGGAGCTTTTCCACGGCCGATTCGTAGGGCTCGCTCTCGTCGATGCGCTGCTGCAGGTAGGTCTCGAGACGCGGGTACATCGCCACGGCCTGGTCGAGCACCGGGTCGGAGCCGGCGTGGTAGGCGCCCACGGCGATCAGGTCGCGGGAGCGCTGGTAGCGCGAGAAGAGCTGCTTGAAGCGGCGCACCACGTCGAAGTGCTGGCTCTTGACCAGGTTGTGCATGGCCCGGGAGATCGACTGCTCGATGTCGATGGCCGGGTAGTGCCCCTGGTCGGCGAGGTTGCGCGACAGCACGATGTGGCCGTCGAGGATGGCCCGGGCCGAGTCGGCGATCGGGTCCTGCTGGTCGTCGCCCTCGGCCAGCACGGTGTAGAAGGCGGTGATCGAGCCGCCGCCCTCGGGCCCGTTGCCGGCCCGCTCGACCAGCGCCGGCAGCCGCGCGAACACCGACGGCGGGTAGCCGCGGGTGACCGGCGGCTCGCCGATGGCGAGGGCGATCTCGCGCTGGGCCATGGCGTAGCGGGTGAGCGAGTCCATGATCAGCAGCACCTGCTTGCCCTGGTCGCGGAAGTATTCGGCCACCGTGGTGGCGTAGGAGGCGCCCTGGAGGCGCATCAGCGGGCTGCAGTCGGCGGGGGCGGCGATCACCGCCGAGCGGGCCAGGCCCTCGGGGCCGAGGTTGTGCTCGATGAACTCCTTCACTTCACGGCCCCGCTCGCCGATCAGCCCGACGACGATCACGTCGGCGGCGGTGTAGCGAGCCATCATGCCGATCAGCACCGACTTGCCCACGCCCGAGCCGGCGAAGAGGCCCATCCGCTGGCCGCGGCCGACGGTGAGCAGGCCGTTGATGGCACGGATGCCGACGTCCAGCGACTGGCTGATGGCGGCGCGCTGCAGCGGGTTGATCGGGCGCGACTGGAGCGGGCGCGAGTGGCGCACCGCCAGCGGGCCGAGGCCGTCGAGGGGCCGCCCGGCGCCGTCGACGACGCGGCCGAGGAGCTCGTCGCCCATCGGCAGGTGCTTGGCCCGGTCGGAGGCGCGCCGGCGCGGTTCGATGCGCTCGCCGGCGATCAGCGGCGGCTGGGTGGGCTCCACCGGAAAGACCTGGGCGCCGGGGGCCAGGCCGAAGACGTCGTCGGTGGGCATCAGGAAGATCTTTTCGCCGTGGAAGCCGACCACTTCGGCCTCCACCGAGCTGCCGCCCGGGATGTTGATGCGGCAGCCCGAGCCGAGGGGCAGCTTGAGGCCGGAGGCTTCCATGACCAGCCCGTTGATGCGGGTCAGGCGGCCGGCCATCTGGTAGGGCGGCGTGGCGCCGACCAGCTTGCGCCCGTCGGCGAGGAAGGCCTGCCAGGTTTCGGTGCCGTGGCGCATCAGCTGCCGTCTCCGTCCCAGGCCAGGTTGCGGCCGAGGTTGTCGAGGATGCGGCGCCAGCGGGTCTGCACGGTGGCGTCGATCTGGCTGCCGCCAGCGTCGATCCGCACGCCGCCGCGGCTGATGCTGGCGTCTTCGACCAGCCGGTGGCCGGCGTGGGTGAGCTGCTCGCCGAGGTAGTCGCGGGCCAGTTCGAGGTCGTCGGGGTTGAGGTGCACCATGGCGTGGGCCTGGGGCATCTGCAGCAGGGCTTCGCGGATCAGCTCGGCGACGGACTCGGGGTGGGCGGCAAAGTGGTGGCGCACCATCTGGCGGGCGACCTCGATGGACAGGGCGAGGATCTCGTCGGCCACCTCCTGGTCGAGGCGGGTGAGGGAGTCGTCGAGCTCCTGGACCAGGCTGTGGAGGTTCATCGCCTCCATGCGGCCGCGGGCGGTGCCCTCCTCGTAGCCGGCGTCGTAGCCCTCCTTGCGGGCTTCTTCGTGGATGCGCTCGATGTCGTCCGCGGTGGGCAGATGGATCTCCGGCGCCGGGTCGGGCAGCGGCTCTGGGATGACGGGGGGGGCCTCCGGCTCGGGCTCGGGGGGGGAGATGAGCTCGGCCGGGTCGGGGAGGTCGGGCTCGGCAAGCATGGCCGGCTCGATGGGCGGCATGGTCGCGACCACCGGCTCGGGCTGTGGGGCAGGCTCGTCGAAGGAGGGTGGGGTCCAGCGCCGGTAGACGCCGGCGGCCTGGTGGTGGCTCACGGGCGTGCCTCGCACGGGGGGCGCTTACACGAAGGCATCGTCGCCCCCCTTGCTGGAGAGTGCGATCTGGCCTTCTTCGGCCAGCCGGCGGGCGGTCTTGAGGATCTCCTTCTGCTCGGCCTCGACTTCGGAGAGGCGCACCGGGCCGCGGGATTCGAGGTCTTCGCGGAGCATTTCGGCGGCGCGCTGGGACATGTTCTTGAAGATCTTCTCGCGCATCTCGGGGGGCGCGCCCTTGAGGGCGATGACCAGCGAGTCGCTCTGGACTTCGCGCAGGAGGGTCTGGATGCCGCGGTCGTCGAGGTCCATGAGGTTCTCGAAGACGAACATCTCGTCGAGGATCTTCTGGGCCAGGTCGGGGTCGTATTCGCGCACGTTATCGAGGATCGCGGTTTCGGCGGCCGAGCCGACGAAGTTGAGGATGTCGGCCGCGTGGCGCACGCCGCCCATGGCGGTCTTCTTGACGGTGGTGGCGCCCGACAGCATGCGGGTGAGGGCCTCGTTGAGCTCGCGCAGGGCCACCGGCTGCACGCCGTCGAGGGTGGCGATGCGCAGCAGCACGTCGTTGCGCAGGCGGTCGGAGAAGTGCTTGAGGATCTCGCCGGCCTGGTCGAACTCGAGGTGCACCAGGATGGTGGCGATGATCTGCGGGTGTTCATTCTTGATGAGGTCGGCGGCGGTGGGGGCGTCCATCCACTTGAGGCTCTCGATGCCGGCGGTGTCGGAGCCCTGCAGCACGCGGCCGATCAGGTGGTTGGCGCGCTCGTCGCCGAGGGCCTTGGTGAGCATGGCCTTGATGTGATCGTGGTCGGCCTCGATGGGGGTGCCCTTCTCGGCGAACAGCAGCACCTCGTCGAGGATCTCCTCGAGCTTCTCGCGGCTCTGGGCCGGCATCGCGGCCATCGCCGCGCCGAGCTTCTGGACCTCCTTGGGGCCGAGCTGCTTCAGCACTTCGGCGGCCTCGTCGGCGCCCAGGGTCATCAGGAGCAGGGCGCTCTTGTCGAGCCCTTCATCGTTGCTGCTCATTGCTTCCCATCCATTCCTTGATCAGGTTGCCGAGCACCTTCGGGTTGTGCTTGGCGAGTTCGAGCACCTTGGCGAGCTTTTCCTCGTAGGCGAGGCGGGCTGCGGCTTCCGGCGAGAGCTCGACCTCGGCGCCTTCCTCCTCTTCGCCTTCCTCGCCTTCTTCGGCCTCCCCGCCTTCCCTGGCCGCGGCGGCTTCGGCCGCGGCCTCTTCTTCCTTGGGCTCGGGCTGGGGCAGCACCTGCTTGAGCAGCGGCCGGATCACGCCGAAGGCTACGAAGGCGATCACGCCGGCGATGACCAGGTACTTGATGAGCTCCTTGAT
>JAKLLM010000042.1 GCA_023150125.1 Zoogloea sp. | reverse complement strand
GGGGGTCACGCCCTCGGCGCGGGCTGCGGCGGACAGGCTGCCGCGGCTGGCGACGCTGACGAAGGCGGTGATCTCCTTGAAGTTGCTCATCTTGTACTAAAAGTAAAAAATCATTTGATTTTATTATGGCTTCTTTTTTGTTTATGCATTGAATAAACTTCGCTGCATTGCAGTAAAGGAGATGCTGCTCCGCAACCAGATTGCGGGCCGGCGCTCCGGCAAATGCAGCCACCCATCACCCCGAGCAGCGAGGAGCAACCCAGCATGGCGCAGCAAGCCCGGATCCAGGCCGTCGCCTTCGATGCCTTCGGCACGCTCTTCGACGTCTATTCGGTGGGCCTGCTGGCCGAGCAGCTGTTTCCGGGCAAGGGGGCGGCGCTTGCCGAGCTGTGGCGCCAGAAGCAGATCGAGTACAGCTTCATCCGCAGCCTGTCGGGCCGCTACAAGCCCTTCTGGGACATCACCCGGGACGGCCTCGACTTTGCCGCTGCCCGCCTCGGGCTGGTGCTCGACGGTGCGCAGCGCACCCAGCTGATGAACCAGTACGCCTGCCTGTCGCCCTTCCCCGAGAACCTCGCCGCGCTGCGCCGCCTCAAAGACGCCGGCCTGCCCACCGCGATCCTCTCCAACGGCACCCCCGAGATGCTCCAGGTGGCGATCAAGAGCGCCGGCATGCAGGGGCTGTTCGACCACGTGCTGTCGGTGGACGCGGTGCGCAAGTACAAGACCCACCCCGACGCCTACGCCCTGGCCCCGGCCGCCTTCGGCTGTGCGCCGGAGCGCATCCTGTTCGTCACCTCCAACGGCTGGGACGCCGCCGGTGGCGCCTGGTACGGCTTCACCACCTTCTGGATCAACCGCGGTGGCCAGCCCCTCGAGGCGCTCGACGTGGCCCCCACCGCCACCGGCCGCACGATGGACGACGTGGTGGCCTACCTCAACGGCGGGCGGGGCTGAGATGGACGCCGCGCAGATCCTCCTCGTCGGTGGCGGCGCCTTCCTGGCCGGTGGCATGAACGCCATCGCCGGCGGCGGCACCTTCTTCTCGTTTCCCGCGCTACTGGCGGCCGGCGTGCCGCCGGTGATGGCCAACGCCAGCAACACCGTGGCGATGTGGCCGGCCAGCCTGTCGAGCGCCTGGGCCTACCGGCGCGAGGTGAGCCGCCATCCGCGCTGGACCTTGCTGCTGGTGCTGGTGTCGCTGGTCGGTGGCATCAGCGGCAGCCTGCTGCTGCTGGCCACGTCCAACGCCGCCTTCTCGCGCCTGGTGCCGTGGCTGCTGCTGGTGGCCACCAGCCTGTTCGCTTTTTCAGGGCAGATCAGCCGGGGCGTGGCGGCAGCCAAGGCCCGGCTCGGGCTCGGTGCCAAGGCGGCCGGTACGCCGGGCGGGGTCGGCGGGCTGGTCTTCCAGACCATCGTGGCGATCTACGGCGGCTTCTTTGGCGCCGGCATGGGCATCCTCACGCTGGCGGCGCTGGCCATCCAGGGCGTCGACGACATGCAGGAGCTCAACGGCCTCAAGAACCTCACCTCGGCGGTCAATTACACCGTGGCCGCGGCCACCTTCATCATCGCCGGTGCCATCAGCTGGCCCCACACCCTGCTGATGATCGCCACCGCCATGGCCGGCGCCTTTGCCGGCGCGGCCTTCGCGCGGCGCCTGCCGGCCGTGTGGCTGCGCCGGCTGGTGGTGGCGGTGGGCGGCGTGCTCAGCCTCATCTATTTCATCAAGACTTACGCTTGACCTTCAACTTCACCTAAAGGAGCTTCCATGAGCATCAACCTGCCCCAAGGCATGCAGATCAACGCCCCCCTCCAGCCGGGCTACGAATCCATCCTCACCCCCGAGGCCCTCGAATTCGTCGCCAAGCTGCACCGCGCCTTCGAGCCCCGTCGCCAGGAACTCCTGAAGGCCCGCGTCGA
Organism: Zoogloea sp.; assembly: GCA_023150125.1. Taxonomy (GTDB): domain Bacteria; phylum Pseudomonadota; class Gammaproteobacteria; order Burkholderiales; family Rhodocyclaceae; genus Zoogloea. The sequence continues at coordinate 21,434 of JAKLLM010000042.1, read as the reverse complement.
GCGCCAGGCCCGCATCGACGCCGGCGAGATGCCCGACTTCCTGCCCGAGACCAAGCACATCCGCGAAGGCGACTGGAAGGTCGCGCCGCTGCCCAAGGCCCTCGAGCGCCGCCGCACCGAGATCACCGGCCCGGTCGAGGCCAAGATGATCATCAACGCCTTCAACTCCGGCGCTGACTCCTACATGACCGACTTCGAGGACTCCAACAGCCCGAAGTGGGACAACCAGATCCAGGGCCAGATCAACATCTACAAGGCCATCCGCCGCGAGCTGTCGTTCAAGAACGAAGCCGGCAAGGAATACAAGCTCAACGACAAGATCGCCACCCTGCAGATCCGCCCGCGCGGCTGGCACCTGGACGAGAAGCACGTCACCGTTGATGGCCAGCGCGTCTCCGGCGGCATCTTCGACTTCGGCCTGGTGTTCTTCCACAACGCCAAGGAGCAGATTGCCCGCGGCGCCGGCCCCTTCTTCTACCTGCCGAAGATGGAGAGCCACCTCGAGGCCCGCCTGTGGAACGACATCTTCGTGATGGCCCAGGACCACATCGGCCTGCCGCAAGGCACCATCAAGGCCACCGTGCTGATCGAAACCATCCTCGCCACCTTCGAGATGGAAGAGATCCTCTATGAGCTGCGCAACCACTCCGCCGGCCTCAACGCCGGGCGCTGGGACTACATCTTCTCGTGCATCAAGAAGTTCAAGAAGAACAAGGACTTCTGCCTGGCCCAGCGCAGCGCCATCACCATGGAAGTGCCCTTCATGCGCGGCTATGCGCTGGCCCTGGTGCAGGCCTGCCACAAGCGCGGCGCCCCGGCGATGGGCGGCATGTCGGCCCTGATCCCGATCAAGAACGACCCGGAGGCCAACGAGAAGGCCCTGGCCGGCATCCGCCACGACAAGACCCGCGACGCCAACGACGGCTTCGACGGCGGCTGGGTGGCTCACCCGGGCCTCGTCGCCATCGCCGCCGAAGAGTTCCAGAAGGTGCTCGGCGACAAGCCCAACCAGTGGGAAAAGCAGGTTGAAGGCAAGTTCGGCCCCGAGCAGTGGCTGGACTTCCGCCCGACCACCCCGATCACCGAAGCCGGCCTGCGCAACAACATCAATGTGGGCATCCACTACCTCGGCTCCTGGCTGGCCGGCAACGGCTGCGTGCCCATCCACAACCTGATGGAAGACGCCGCCACTGCCGAGATCTCCCGCTCCCAGGTGTGGCAGTGGGTGGTGAGCCCGAAGGGTGTGCTGGACGACGGCCGCAAGGTGACCGTCGAGATGGTCCGCCCGATGATCGCCGAGGAGCTCGCCAAGGTGAAGGCCACCGTCAGCGCCCAGGGCGAAGACACCGCCAGCTACGACCAGGCCGCGGTGATCTTCGACAAGATGTCGCTGACCCCGGAATACCCGGAGTTCCTGACCCTGCCGCTGTACGAGGCGATGGACTGATCCGGTTTCTGCCCCCTGCTGCATGGGGGGCGTGAAATGCACAACGGCACCTGCGGGTGCCGTTGTGCGTTGACAGCCTGGGCCGTGGGCCGTGCGGGCCGCGGCCCGGCCGGGCTTGCGCGGGCCTAGGCCTCGGGCGCCTTGGGGGCAGCCTTGCGCATCGGCTTCCGGTCAGACTTCTTCTTGAGGCCCACCGCGACGACCTCGTTGGAGTCGTCGCCATAGATCGCCACGACCTGCTTCTTGGAGCCCCCCACGCCGTCGTGGAAGTCGTGCTCGGCCGCGATGGATTCGTCGCGGGCGGCGGCGAGGGCCTTTTCGAGGCGGGCCTCGTTCTCCTGGGCGTCCTTGTAGCGCTTGTAGGCCGCATTGACGGCGGCAAGGCTGAATTTCTCGTTGGGCGGCTGGTAGCCTTCGATGGTCCGCAGACCGAAGAGCGCGTTTTCGTCAGCGCGGAGAACGTCCAGGGGGATACGTTTGAGGGCAGTCTTGGTCATGTGCGGCTCCATGCTTCGTTGGTGATGGATGGGTCGTGTGCAGCGCCAGGAATCTTACAGACATGTCATCGTTGGATGAATATGCCATAGGATATAGACGCGCCCGCTGAGCCGGAGCTCGCACCGCCTTGATGGCGGCGGCGGCACGCTCGACATGGTGGTGCTCGATCAACGCTGGAGCCGCCGCACCCGCGATGCTGCGGGTGCCAATAGGCAATGGCGTGACGCCGACCGGCAGCCGGCACGGCGCCAGGTTCATCCCGCGCACTGATATTGGCAAAGTGCCGGCTCACATTGGCAAAGTGAGGCGTCAACATAAGGGAGTGAGGCGTCAACATGCCAAAGTGAAGCGTTCACTTGGCAAAGTGCAGCGTCAACATGCCAAGGTGAGCCGTCAACATGGCACCGTGAAGCGTCAACATGCCAATGTGAGGCGTTCACTTGGCAAAGTGCGGGGTCAACATGGCAAAGTGAAGCGTCAACATGAGAGTGTGCAGGCGCACTTTGCCAATCGCTACGCCCGCCTCCGGCGCGACCGGGCCGCCTCTGGCGCCGGGCAATAAAAAACCCCAACCGGTTTCGGTTGGGGTTTGAATACTGGTGGAGCCGGGGGGAATCGAACCCCCGTCCGCAAGTCCTCTACAGTCAGTTCTACATACTTAGCCGACCTACTTGGGTTTAACCCGGGGTTTAGCCAGTCGGCAGGCCGACCACGGGCGAGTCACCTAGAGTTTCGCGCGGGACCAAGTAACCCGATCCTCTGCTAGTTCCTGTAAATGACACTGCATCGGGTTTTACCCCACCTGACCCAGGAACGAATCAGTGCAGCGGCTTAGGCCTTAAGCGGCCAGAGCGAAACGCTCGTCGTTGGCGTTTGTAGTTTTCCAGTTGATTTACGAGGTGACTGGTCCTCGGTATGCACTGATCTGCTTCGCAACCCACGTCGAAGCCAAGTCGGCCCCAGTTTTGCTGCTTTTGTTTGTCTCGGCAATCGCCGAAAGGTTCCGAATCATACCACGCGATCAGCGATTTCCCAGAAACGCGAGGATTTCGAGCGGGTGCTGGATGATGAGGTCGGCCTGCCAGGCGTCGATGGGCTCGGCGCTGCCGAGGTAGCCGTAGGCCGCCGCAACGGTGCCCATGCCGGCGGCCTTGCCGGCGTGGATGTCGCGGATGTCGTCGCCGATGTAGAGGCAGCGGGCCGGCTCGACGCCGGTGTGGCGGCAGGCGTGGAGCAGCGGGTCGGGGAAGGGCTTGGGGCGGGCGGCGGTGTCGCCACCGACCACGCAGGCGCAGCGCCCGGCGAGGCCGAGGGCGTCGATGATGGGGCGGGCCAGGCGCTCGGCCTTGTTGGTGACGACGCCCCAGGGGATGCGCTGTTCATCGAGGCCGTCGAGCAGCGCCGCCATGCCTTCGAAGAGCCGGGTCTCGACACACAGGGCCTCCGCGTAGAGCTCGAGGAAGCGTGCGGCGAGGGGGGCGTAGGCTGAGGCGTCGGGGGTGAGGCCGAAGCCTGCGCCGAGCATGCCGCGCACGCCGTGGGAGACCTGGGGGCGGAGCCGGGCGAAGGGCGTGGGCTCGATGCCGTGCTCCCGCTGCAGGCGGTTGAGGATGCCGGCCAGGTCGGGCGCGGTGTCGGCGAGGGTGCCGTCGAGGTCGAAGAAGACGGCCTCAGCCATTCCGGGTGGTGCGCATCAGGTAATTGACGTCGGTGTCGCGGCCGAGGGAATAGACCTTGCTGAGGGGGTTGTACTGCATCCCGATGAGCTCCTCGACGTCCAGGCCGGCCTCGCGCACGTAGCGGGCGAGTTCGGACGGCTTGATGAACTTGGCGTACTCGTGGGTGCCGCGGGGGAGGAGGTTGAGGATGTATTCGGCACCGACCACGGCCATCAGGTAGGCCTTGAGGTTGCGGTTGAGGGTCGAGAAGAAGACGCTGCCGCCGGGCTTGACCAGCGTGGCGCAGGCGCGGATGGTGCTGGCCGGGTCGGGCACGTGCTCGAGCATCTCCATGCAGGTCACGACGTCGAAGCTGGCGGGGCATTCGCGGGCCAGGTCTTCGGCGGAGATGTGGCGGTAATCCACCTGCTGGCCGCTCTCGAAGAGGTGCAGCCGGGCCACGCCGAGGGCCTTCTCGGAGAGGTCGATGCCGGTGACGAGGGCGCCCCGGGCTGCCATCGATTCGGCGAGGATGCCGCCGCCGCAGCCGATGTCGACGACCTTCTTGCCGGCGATGCGGGCGTTGTCGTCGATCCAGTCGAGGCGCAGGGGGTTGATCTGGTGGAGCGGTTTGAACTCGGATTCGGGGTCCCACCAGCGGTGGGCGAGGTCACTGAATTTCTGCAGTTCGGCGGGATCGGCGTTCATGAAGCAGCATCCGGGGGTTGAATGGTCAGGTTGCGATTGTATGGCGAGAGCCCGCGTGGGTCACGGCTGCCGAAAAACAAAAAGCCCTGCAGGGCAGGGCTTTTTGACGACTGACGCGAAGCCAGAAGGATGGCGGATTACTTGGTGCCGATCACTTCGATTTCAACGCGACGGTCCGGCTGCAGGCACTCGACCAGCTTCTTGTTCTTGCCGCTGTCCTTGCCGAGGTTGTTGCACTTGCCGGCGGTCACGGGCTGCTTCTCGCCCTTGCCTTCGGTGTAGACGCGGTTGGCTTCGACGCCCTGGCCGACCAGGTAGGTCTTGACGGCGGCAGCACGCTTCTCGGAGAGCTTCTGGTTGTAGGCATCGCCACCGATACGGTCGGTGTGGCCGACGGCCAGGATGACTTCCAGCTTCATGTTCTTGGACTTGGCGGCCAGATCGTCGAGCTTGGCCTTGCCGGCGGGCAGCAGGACAGCCTTGTTGAACTCGAACAGGGTGTCGGCAGCCAGCTTGACCTTTTCACCAACCGGGGCGACGGCAGCCGGGGCAGCGGCGCGGGCGCCAGCAGCCGGGGCGGCAGCGACGACGCACTTGTCGGCCGGGACGACGTCCTTGTCGCACTCGCAGCCGACCGGCAGGTTGCCAGCCATGGTGTTGGTGGCAGCGGCCGGGGTCCAGTAGCCGGTGCGCCAGCAGAGGTCGGTACCGCTACGAGCCACAACATTACGCGCGTCGATCACGTAAGGCACTTCGCCTTTCGTATCAACGACGATGTCTTTGGCGAAGCTGGCGGAGGCAGACAGGCCGAGGGCGGCCAGCGCGGCGGCCATCAGCAGTTGTTTTTTGGCTTGTTTGATCATCGTTTTCCTCGTCGCAAGGCAAAGGGGTAGAACCGGAAAATTCTTAAATCGTGCTGGAGCCCATGATGAACTCAGGCAGCATATCCAATTCATTGGCGGAGCCTATTCTGCCATAGGCGGGCCGTGCTCAATAGCTCCGTGTTGGTTATTTGCAACAGTCTGCCACCTTGCAAACGCCGTTGTCCAGCGACCCACACGTCCGAGACGTCCTGGCGGCCGAGCACGTGAACGAGGTGCGAGACGGGGTGGAAGCAGGGCAGGGCGTCGGGGTCGGCGATGCGGATGGCGCACAGGTCGGCGGCCTTGCCGGCGCAGAGCGAGCCGATCTCGTGGTCGAGCCCGAGGGCGCGGGCGCCGTCGAGGGTGGCCATGCGCAGGGCGCGGTGGGCGGGCAGGGCGGCGGCGTCGCCGGTGGTGAGCTTGGCGAGGAGGCTGGCCTGCTGCATCTCGCGGAAGAGGTCGAGGCGGTTGTTGCTGGCGGCGCCGTCGGTGCCGAGGCCAACGTTGAGGCCCTTGTCGAGCAGCCGGGCGACCGGCGCGGCGCCGCTGGCGAGCTTCATGTTGGACGTCGGGCAGTGGGCGACCGCGCAGCCGTGGAGGGCGAGGCGCTCGATGTCGCCGTCGTCGAGGTGCACGGCATGCACGCCGATGAGGCTGGGGCCGAGGAGTCCGAGGGTTTCGAGCCGGGTGATCGGCCGCTGCCCGCAGCTGCGCAGGCTGTCCTCGATTTCCTGGCGGGTCTCGTGGAGGTGGATGTGGATGGGGAGTTCGAGCTCGTCGGCCAGCGAGGCGATGCGCTCGAAGGTCGTGTCGGCGACGGTGTAGGGCGCGTGGGGGGCGAGGGCGAAGCGGATCAGCGGATGGTCGCGCCAGGCATCGAAGGTGGCGAGCCCCTTGCGGAGGTAGTCGTCGGCGTCGGAGGCGTACTGGGACGGGAACTCGATGACGGTGATGCCCAGCACGGCGCGCAGGCCGATGCGGTCGAAGGCCTCGGCGGTGGCCTCCGGGTAGAAATACATGTCGTTGCAGGTGGTGATGCCGCCGCGCAGCATTTCGGCGGCGGCCAGCAGGCAGCCGTCGCGGACGAAGGCAATTGAGGCGTGGCGGGCCTCCGTGGGCCAGATGGCCTCCTCGAGCCAGCGCATCAGCGGCAGGTCGTCGGCGAGGCCGCGCATCAAGGTCATTGCTGCATGGCAATGTAGGTTGACCAGGCCAGGCGTCACGACGTGCTCGGGCAGGCTGACGGTTTCGGCGGCGCTGTAGCGCAGGCGTGCCTCGGCGGTGGGCAGCACGGCGACGATGCGGCCGTCGCGGACGGCGACGGCGTGGTGTTCGAGGGTCGTGTCGGCAGGCTCGACGGGGATGACCCAGCGGGCTTCGATGAGGAGGTCGACCGGTGTCGGCGTCATGGTGGTGAGGTCCGGGGCAGAAAAAACCCCGCCAGGGCGGGGTTTTTGATGGGGTGGCCTGGGCGGCTCGAGCTTACTTGGCAGGGCCCTTGACGTCCACGGTGACGCGGCGGTTGGGAGCGAGGCATTCGATCAGCTTCTTGCGGCCCAGCTTGTCGTCGCAGCCCTTGATCGGCTGGGTCTTGCCGGCGCCCATGGTTTCGACGTTGGCGGCCTTCACGCCCTTGCCGAGCAGGTAGGCCTTGACGGCGTCGGCGCGCTTTTCGGACAGCTTCTGGTTGTAGCCCTGGGAGCCGAGGCGGTCGGTGTGGCCGGTGATGATGAGCGTGTCGACGGCCGCGCAGCTGCCGAGCTTGGCGATCACGGCGTTGTCGAGGGTGGCCTTGGCGGAGGCGGTGAGGGTGGCCTTGTTGAAGGCGAAGGTGCTGTCGGCCGAGAGGTTGACGCTGAAGTCGCACTTTGCGGCGGCAGCCGGGGCTGCGACTGCGGCAGCGGCGGGTGCGCCGGCGGCGCCACGGGCTGCGGGAACACAGGTGTCGGCGCCGACGACGTCCTTGTCGCAGTGGCAGCCGACCGGCAGCTCGCCGGCCTTGACTGCGCCGGCGGCGGCGGGCGTCCAGTAGCCGGTGCGCCAGCACAGGTCGAAGCCGCTGCGGGTGACGACGTTGCGCTGGTCGACGACGTAGGGCACTTCGCCCTGGCCGTCGACGACGATGTCCTTGGTTTGGGCGGTGGCGCCCAGGCTGGCAAGCATCAGCAGGGCGGCGGATGCCAGACGGAACTTGGCTGCGTTCATGGATTTCCTCCTTGGATCGATGGGGCTTTCTGGGGCGCCCGTATCGTGGTGATTTGCGTGGCCGGATTAGAGCACACGACAACGACCGATAACAACGCGGACAGCGGGGCCGCCCCCGCCGCGGGGCGCATCGGGCGGGCGGGAACGGCTTGGCGCGGCGTGCTAGAATCGCGTTTTTTCGTCTCTTCGACGAATAGTCGATTTCCCGCGGTGCCATGATCCCGTTCGCCAAAGAAACCATCCCCATCAGCCTCGAAGACGAGATGCGCCATGCCTACCTGGATTACGCGATGAGCGTGATCGTCGGGCGGGCGCTGCCCGACGTGCGCGATGGCCTGAAGCCTGTGCATCGTCGCGTGCTCTTCGCGATGCACGAACTCGGTAACGACTGGAACAAGGCCTACAAGAAATCCGCGCGTATCGTCGGTGACGTGATCGGCAAGTATCACCCCCACGGCGATCAGTCGGTGTACGACACCATCGTGCGGATGGCCCAGGATTTTTCGCTGCGCTACATGCTGGTCGACGGCCAGGGCAACTTCGGCTCGGTCGACGGCGACAGCGCGGCGGCGATGCGTTACACCGAAATCCGCATGGCCAAGATCGGCCATGAGCTGCTGGCCGACATCGACAAGGAAACCGTCGACTTCGGGCCCAACTACGACGGCTCCGAAAAAGAGCCGCTGGTGCTGCCCTCGCGCATCCCCAACCTGCTGATCAACGGCTCCGGCGGCATCGCGGTGGGCATGGCGACCAACATCCCGCCCCACAACCTCGTCGAGGTCGTCGATGCCTGCCAGAAGCTGCTGGCCGAGCCCGACACCACCATCGACGAGCTGATCAAGATCGTCCCCGCGCCGGACTTCCCCACCGCCGGCCTCATCTATGGTCTGGCGGGCGTTCAGGAGGGTTACCGTACCGGCCGCGGCCGCGTCGTGATGCGTGCGCGCACCCACTTCGAGGACATCGGCAAGGGCGACCGCCAGGCGATCATCGTCGACGAGATCCCCTACCAGGTTAACAAGAAGAGCCTGATCGAGAAGATCGCCGAGCTGGTTAACGAGAAGCGCATCGAGGGCATCAGCGACATCCGTGACGAGTCCGACAAGTCGGGCATGCGCGTGGTGATCGAGCTCAAGCGCAACGAAATGCCCGACGTGGTGCTGAACAACCTGTTCAAGCAGACCCAGCTCCAGGACACCTTCGGCATGAACATGGTGGCGCTGGTCGATGGCAAGCCGCGCCTGCTCGACCTGCGCCAGATGCTCGAGTGCTTCCTGGCCCACCGCCGCGAGGTCATCACCCGCCGCACGATCTTTGAATTGCGCAAGGCCCGCGAGCGCGGCCACATCCTCGAAGGCCTGGCGGTGGCGCTGTCCAACGTGGACGAGATCATCGCCCTCATCAAGGCCGCCCCCACGCCGCCCGACGCCAAGCGGGCGCTGATGGCGCGCCAGTGGCGCTCGCCGCTGGTCGAGGAGATGCTCGCCCGCGCCACCTCCGACAGCTTCCGCCCCGAAGGCCTGGCGCCCGAATACGGCCTGTCGGCCCAGGGCTACCGGCTCTCCGAGGCCCAGGCCCAGGCCATCCTCGAACTCCGCCTGCAGCGCCTCACCGGCCTCGAGCAGGACAAGATCGTCGGCGAATACCGCGACGTGATGGCCCTCATCGCCGACCTGCTCGACATCCTGGCCCGCCCCGAGCGGATCACCGCGATCATCAGCGACGACCTCTCGGTCATCAAGCAGCAGTTCGGCGACCCGCGGCGCTCCGAGGTGGTGATGAACACCGCCGAGATCAACATCGAAGACCTGATCGCGCCCCAGGACATGGTCGTCACCCTGTCCCACACCGGCTACTTCAAGCGCCAGCCACTCACCGACTACCGCGCCCAGAAGCGCGGCGGCCGTGGCAAGCAGGCCGCGGCGGTGAAGGACGACGACTTCGTCGACCAGCTCTTCGTGGCCAACACCCACGACCACATCCTGTGTTTCTCGAACCGCGGCCGGCTCTACTGGCTCAAGGTCTATGAGGTGCCGGAAGGCAACCGCAACGCCCGCGGCAAGCCCATCGTCAACCTCTTCCCGCTCCTCGAGGGCGAGAAGATCACCGCGGTGCTGCCGGTCAAGGAGTTCGACGAAGGCCACTTCATCTTCATGGCCACGGCCCAGGGCACCGTCAAGAAGACCCCGCTCACCGACTTCGCCAACCCGCGCAAGGCCGGCATCATCGCGGTCGGCCTCGACGAGGGCGACTACCTGGTGGGTGTGGCGATCACCGACGGCCAGCACGACGTGATGATGTTCTCCGACGCCGGCAAGGCCGTGCGCTTCTCCGAGAACGACGTCCGCCCGATGGGCCGCCAGGCCCGCGGCGTGCGCGGCATGATGCTCGAAGACGGCCAGACCGTGATCGCCATGCTGGTGGCCAGCGACGAAGAGCAGGGCGTGCTCACCGCCACCGAAAACGGTTTCGGCAAGCGCACCCCGATCGGCGAATACACCCGCCACGGCCGCGGCACCAAGGGCATGATCGCGATCCAGACCTCCGATCGTAACGGCAAGGTCGTCGCCGCCACCCTGGTGACCGAAAAAGACCAGATCATGCTGATCACCACCGGCGGCGTGCTGGTGCGCACCCGTGTCTCCGAGATCCGCGAGATGGGCCGTGCGACCCAGGGCGTCACGCTGATCTCGGTGGACGAGGGCAGCACCCTCTCCGGCGTCCAGAAGATCCTCGAGGGCGACGAGGAAGATCACGACGATGGCAGCGAGTCGGCTGGCGAGGCCGGCAGCGAAGCCTGAGCAGACTGAGGCAGGAAGGATTCACACGATGCGGATTTTCAATTTCTCGGCCGGCCCGGCGGTGTTGCCGACGGCGGTGCTCGAACAGGTGCGCGACGAACTCCTCGACTGGCACGGCCGGGGCATGAGCATCATGGAGATGAGCCACCGGGGCAAGGATTTCAGCGGCGTCATCGACGAGGCCGAGGCCGACCTGCGCGAGCTGATGGGCATCCCGGCCAATTACAAGGTGCTCTTCCTGCAGGGCGGGGCGACCCAGCAGTTCGCCCAGATTCCGATGAACCTGTTGGCCGGCCGCTCGGCCGACTACGTGCTCACCGGCTCGTGGTCGAAGAAGGCCTGGAAGGAAGCCCAGCGCATCGGCAGCGTGCGGGTCGCCGGCTCCACCGAGGCGCACCGCTTCACCCGTGCACCGCGGGCCGACGAGCTGCAGTTCGACCCCCAGGCCGCCTACGCCCACATCTGCACCAACGAAACCATCCACGGCGTCGAGATGTTCGAGCTGCCCGAGCTGCCAGCCGGCGTGCCGCTGGTGGCCGACATGAGCTCCCACATCCTGTCGCGCCCGATGGACGTCTCGCGCTACGGGCTGATCTACGCCGGGGCGCAAAAGAACATCGGCCCGGCGGGCCTGGTGATCGTCATCGTCCGTGAAGACCTCCTCGGCAAGGCGCTGCCCACCACGCCGAGCGTGATGGATTTTGCGACGATGGCCGAGAACGGCTCGATGCTCAACACGCCGCCCACCTTCGGCATCTACCTCGCCGGCCTGGTGTTCAAGAACCTCAAGGCCCAGGGCGGGCTGGCGGCGGTCGAAGAGGCCAACATCGCCAAGGCGAAGCGGCTCTACGATCTCATCGACGGCAGCGGCGGCTTCTATGTGAACCCGGTCGAAGTGGCCAGCCGCTCGCGCATGAACGTGCCCTTCACGCTGGCCAATCCGGCGCTGGATGCAGACTTCCTGGCCGAGGCCGCCGAGCGGCAGCTGTCGGGCCTCAAGGGGCACAAGTCGGTGGGTGGCATGCGTGCCTCGATCTATAACGCAATGACCATCGCCGGTGTCGAGGCGCTGGTGGATTTGATGCAGGATTTCGCCGCCCGCAAGGCGTGAGCGGCGCAGCTTTTCAGGAGACCGCATGAACGAGGCGATGCTCAAGGAACTGGGCGTGGTTCGCGACCAGATCGATTCCATCGATGCACAACTGCTGGCGCTGCTCAACGAGCGCGCCCGCTGCGCCGAGCACGTTGGCCAGATCAAGGCCCGCTACGGCGAGGCCGGCCACGTGTACCGCCCGGAGCGCGAGGCCCAGGTGCTGCGCCGCATCCAGGGGCTCAACCAGGGGCCGCTGCCCAACGAGAGCGTTACCTTCTTCTTCCGCGAGGTCATGTCGGCCTGCCTGTCGCTGGAAAACCCGCTGGGCATCGCCTTCCTCGGGCCGCTGGGCACCTTCTCCGAGAGCGCGGCGGTCAAGCATTTCGGCCACGCGGCGCGTCTTGTTCCGCAGACCACCATCGACGACGTCTTCCGTGAGGTCGAGGCCGGCCACGCCCAGTACGGTGTGGTGCCGGTCGAGAACTCCACCGAAGGTGCGGTCGGCCGCACCCTCGACCTGCTGCTCGGTTCGTCGCTCAAGATCTGCGGCGAGGTCGTGCTGCGCATCCATCAGCACCTGATGAGCCGCGAGACCAGCCTCGGCGCCATCACCAAGGTGTACTCCCACGCCCAGTCCCTGGCCCAGTGCCACGAGTGGCTGAACCGCTCGCTGCCGGGTGTGCCGCGGATCTCGGTGGGCAGCAATGCCGAGGCTGCGCGGCTGGCCTCCATCGAGCCCGGCGCCGCCGCGATCGCCGGCGAGGCCGCTTCCGAGCGCTACGAGCTGCCGCGCCTCGTCGAGAGCATCGAGGACGAGCCCAACAACACCACCCGCTTCTTCGTGCTCGGCCGTCACGATGCCGGCCCCAGCGGCGCCGACAAGACTTCCCTCATCATGTCGGCCGCCAACCGCCCCGGCGCGGTGCATCTGCTGCTGGCGCCCCTCGCCAGCGCGGGCGTCTCGATGAGCCGGCTGGAGTCCCGCCCGGCCCGCGCCGCACTGTGGGAATACGTCTTCTACGTCGACATCGAGGGCCACCGGGACGACCCCGCGGTCAAGACCGCCCTCGAAGCCCTGGCCGCCGATGCAGCCTATCTCAAGATCCTGGGCTCCTACCCCCAGGCCGTGTACTGATTCCCGACTGGAGTGACCGATGCGTCTGTGTGACCTGGCCCCCGCCCATATCCGCGCCATTTCCCCCTACCAGCCCGGCAAGCCGATCTCCGAGCTGGCCCGGGAAATGGGCCTGGATGAAGCGTCCATCGTCAAGCTCGCCTCCAACGAGAACCCCCTCGGCGTCGGCGAGAAGACCCGCGAGGCCATGCAGCGCGCCCTCGCCGACATCGCCCGCTACCCCGACGGCAACGGCTTCGAGCTGAAGGATGCCCTGTGCCGCCGCTACGGCGTGGCGCTCGACCAGATCGTGCTCGGCAACGGCTCCAACGACGTGCTCGAGATGGTCGCCGGCGCCTTCCTGGGCCCCGAGCGCGAGGCCGTCTTCGCCCAGCACGCCTTCGCCGTCTATCCGCTGGCCACCCAGGCCGCCGGTGCGCGCATAGCCAACCCCAACAACCCCACCGGCACCTTCATCCCCGGCCCCGAGCTCGAAGCCTTCCTGGCGCGCGTGCCGGCCGACGTGCTGGTGGTGCTCGACGAGGCCTACACCGAATACCTGGGGCCGGATCAGCGTTACGACGCGATCGCCTGGATCGCCCGCTTCCCCAACCTGCTCGTCAGCCGCACTTTCTCGAAGGCATATGGCCTGGCCGGCCTGCGGGTGGGCTACGGCCTCGGCAACCCGGCGGTGATCGACCTGCTCAACCGGGTGCGTCAGCCCTTCAACGTCTGCAGCGTCGGCCTGGCCGCGGCTGCCGCGGCGCTCTTCGACGACGACTTCCTGGCGCGCAGCTACGCGGCCAACGCCGCCGGCATGGCGCAGCTCACCCAGGGCTTCCAGAGCCTCGGCCTCGACTGGATCCCGTCGGCCGGCAACTTCGTCACCTTCAAGGTCGGCGATGGTGCCGCGGTCAACGCCGCGCTGCTCGCCCAGGGCGTGATCGTCCGGCCGATCGCCGGCTACGGCATGCCCGAGTGGCTCCGCGTCTCCATCGGCCTCGAGAGCGAGAACGCCCGCTTCCTCGAAGTCCTGCCCGACTGCCTGGTGTGAGCGTGGCCGGCGTGAGGAAGGTCGGCAAGCTCGTCATCTGCGGGGTCGGGCTGATCGGAGGCTCCTTTGCGCTGGCGCTGCGCCAGGCGGGGCTGGTCGAGCGCATCGTCGGCATCGGCCGCCGCCCCGAGCCGCTCGCCGCGGCCCGTGAGCTCGGCATCATCGACGAGGTGGCGGTCGACTGGGCCGATGCCCTCGCCGGTGCCGAACTCGTGCTGCTTGCCATGCCGGTCGGCCAGATGGATGCGGTCGCCGCCGCCATCGCGCCTCACCTGCAGGAAGGCACCATCGTCACCGACGCCGGCAGCACCAAGCGCGACGTCATCGAGGCGATCTACCGTCACCTCGGCGCGCAGCTCGCCAGCGTGGTGCCGGCCCATCCCATCGCCGGTGCCGAGAAGAGCGGCCCCACGGCCGCCCGCGCCGATCTCTACCGCGATCGCAAGGTCGTCGTCACCCCGCTGCCCGAGAACAACCCGGCGGCCGTCGCCCGCGTGCGCGAGCTGTGGGCGGCCTGTGGCGCCGTGCTCCACGAGATGAGCCCGCAGGATCACGACCGCGTCTTTGCGGCGGTCAGCCATCTGCCCCATCTGCTGGCCTTCGGCCTGGTCCACGACCTGGCCGGGCGGGCCAACGCCGAGCAGCTCTTCAGCTACGCGGCCAGCGGCTTTCGCGACTTCACCCGGGTCGCCGGCAGCCACCCCGAGATGTGGCGCGACATCTGCATCGCCAACCGCCAGTCCCTGCTGGCCGAGCTGGACGCCTACCTCACCGAGCTCGCCTACCTGCGCGCCCTCCTGGCAGAGGCCAACGGCCCGGCCCTCGAGCGGGTTTTCGACGCAGCCAGCCGGGCCCGCAACACCTGGGCCGACAAGGCCTTTCCCGCCCCGCCGTCGGGCGAGTGACTGAAGGATCTTCCATGGAATTCATCGATCTGCCGCCGATGCTGCAGGCCGCCGGCAGCGTGCGCCTGCCCGGCTCCAAGAGCATTTCCAACCGCGTGCTGCTGCTGGCGGCGCTGGCTGAGGGCGACACCCTGGTCGAGGCGCTGCTCGACTCCGACGACACCCGGGTGATGCGCAACGCGATCGTCGCCCTCGGCGTCGACGTGGCGGAGGAGGGCGAGGCGCTGCGGGTTGCCGGCTGTGGCGGGCGTTTCCCGAAGCTCCGGGCCGATATTTTCGTCGGCAATTCCGGGCTCAGCATCCGCACCCTGGTGCCAGCCATCGTGGCCTGCCTGTCGGGCTGTGACGACGCGGACGCCGAGGTGCGCCTGTCCGGCGTGCCGCGCATGCACGAGCGCCCGATCGGCGATCTCGTCGATGGGCTCAAGCAGCTGGGTGCCCGGGTCGAGTGGCTGGGCGAGCCGGGCTTCCCGCCGCTGGCCCTCAAGCCGTCGGTGCTGGGCGCGGAGCGGGTCAGCGTGCGTGGCAACGTGTCGAGCCAGTTCCTCACCGGCCTGCTGCAGGCTGCGCCGCTGGTGGCGCGGGAGAAGCCGCTCGTCATTGAGGTCGAGGGCGAGCTGATCAGCCGGCCCTATGTCGAGATCACCCTCAATCTCATGGAGCGCTTCGGCGTGCGCGTCGAGCGTGACGGCTGGAGCCGCTTCACGGTGCCGGCCGGCCAGCGCTACACCTCGCCGGGGCGGATCGCCGTCGAGGGCGACGCGTCGACGGCGAGCTATTTCCTGGCAGCCGGGGCGCTCGGCGGTGGCCCGGTACGGGTCGTGGGCGCTGGCCGCCAGAGCATCCAGGGCGACGTGAAGTTTGCCGACGCGCTGGCGGTGATGGGCGCGGAGATCAGCTGGGGCGACGACTGGATCGAAGCCCGGGCGCCGGCCTCCGGCAAGCTGAAGGCCTTCGATCTGGATCTCAACCACATCCCGGATGCAGCGATGACGCTCTCCGTCGCGGCCCTCTTTGCCGACGGGCCGAGCACCCTGCGCAACATCGGCAGCTGGCGCGTCAAGGAGACCGACCGCATCGCCGCGATGGCCGCCGAGCTGCGCAAGCTGGGTGCCACGGTCGAGGAGTTCCCCGAGGCGCTGCGCGTCACGCCGCCCGCCGAACTGCGTCCGGCGGTGATCGACACCTACGACGACCACCGGGTGGCGATGTGCTTCTCGCTGGCCACCCTGGGCGGGGCCTACGTGCGCATCAACGACCCGAAGTGCGTCAACAAGACCTTCCCCGAATACTTTCAGGCCTTCGCCGGCATCACCCGGCCGGTGCCGGTGCTCGCCATCGACGGGCCGTCCGCGTCGGGCAAGGGCACGGTGGCGGCCCGCGTCGCCGCCGCGCTGGGTTTCGACCACCTCGACAGTGGATCGCTGTACCGCATCGTCGCGCTGGCGGCCCTCGAGAGAGGCGTTGCCCTCGACGACGAAGCTGCGGTGGCGGCTATCGCGGCGGCCTTGCCGGCACGCTTCGATGGCGGCCGGGTGCTGCTGGACGGCCGCGACGTGGGCGATGCGATCCGCAGCGAGGCCTGCTCGGTGGGCGCCTCCAAGGTCGCCGCGCTGCCGGCGGTCCGCGAGGCGCTGTTCTGGCGCCAGCGCGCCTATCGGCGCGGCCCGGGCCTGGTGGGCGAGGGGCGCGACATGGGCTCGGTGATCTTCCCCGACGCCCGGGTCAAGATCTTCCTGACGGCCTCCGCCGAGGCCAGGGCGGATCGCCGGTATAAGCAGTTGATCGATAAGGGAATGCCTGCTAACATGGCAGATCTTCTGAAAGACTTGCGCGAGCGTGACGAGCGGGATTCCCGGCGTGCGGTGGCGCCCCTCAGGAAAGAAGACGATGCGGTGCTCCTCGACACCTCCGACATGACTGTCGAACAGGCGGTCGATTTCGTGATGGCCGAGGCCGCTGCGCTCAGGTAATCGCTTCAAAAGTTCAGTCCTCCAGCCCCAGGTCGGGTGCTGGGGGTTTTTCAACCAGGAGCCGTCTCGCGACGGTTGTAAGGTTCTTTTTCCCTATGTCCACTGCCACCCCTGTTTCCCTCGAGGATAGCTTTGCCGCGC
The DNA here is from genome assembly GCA_023150125.1 of Zoogloea sp. Taxonomy (GTDB): domain Bacteria; phylum Pseudomonadota; class Gammaproteobacteria; order Burkholderiales; family Rhodocyclaceae; genus Zoogloea. The sequence goes on along the minus strand of JAKLLM010000042.1, from coordinate 4,971 downwards.
TGTTCGAGGAGTCCCTCAATCGCCAGGAAATGCGCGCCGGTGAAGTCATCACCGCCGAAGTCGTGCGCATCGACCAGAACTTCGTGGTCGTCAATGCCGGCCTGAAGTCCGAGAGCTACATCCCCGTCGAAGAGTTCCGTACCGACCGCGGTGAGCTGACCGCCCAGATCGGTGACTACGTTCAGGTTGCGATCGAGCAGCTCGAGGACGGCTACGGCGAGACCCGCCTTTCCCGCGACAAGGCCAAGCGCATCGCCGCCTGGAACGACCTCGACAAGGCCCTCAACGACGCGATCCTCGTCAAGGGCATGATCACCGGCAAGGTGAAGGGTGGCCTGACCGTCATGGTCAACGGCATCCGCGCCTTCCTGCCGGGTTCGCTGGTGGACATGCGTCCGGTCAAGGACACCACCCCGTTCGAAGGCAAGGAATTCGAATTCCGCGTCATCAAGCTCGACCGCAAGCGCAACAACGTCGTCGTGTCCCGCCGCGCCGTGCTGGAAGCCTCCATGGGCGAAGAGCGTCAGAAGCTCCTCGAAACCCTCAAGGAAGGCACCGTCGTCAAGGGTATCGTCAAGAACATCACCGACTACGGCGCATTCGTGGATCTGGGCGGCATCGACGGCCTGCTGCACATCACCGACCTGGCCTGGCGTCGTGTGCGTCACCCGTCCGAAGTCCTGTCCGTCGGCGACGAACTCGAAGCCAAGGTGCTCAAGTTCGACCAGGAGAAGAACCGCGTCTCCCTGGGCCTCAAGCAGCTGGGCGAAGATCCGTGGGTCGGCATCTCCCGCCGCTACCCGCAGGGCACCCGCCTGTTCGGCAAGGTGACCAACATCACCGACTACGGCGCATTCGTCGAAGTCGAGCAGGGTATCGAAGGCCTGGTGCACGTCTCCGAAATGGACTGGACCAACAAGAACATCCACCCGACCAAGGTTGTCCAGCTGGGCGACGAGGTCGAAGTGATGATCCTCGAGATCGACGAAGACCGTCGCCGTATCTCCCTGGGCATGAAGCAGTGCATGTCCAACCCGTGGGACGATTTCGCCATCAACCACAAGAAGGGCGACAAGGTCCGCGGCCAGATCAAGTCCCTGACCGACTTCGGCGTGTTCATCGGCCTGGAAGGCGGCATCGACGGTCTGGTCCACCTGTCCGACCTGTCCTGGTCGCTGACCGGCGAAGAGGCCGTCCGCCAGTACAAGAAGGGCGACGAAGTCGAGGCCGTGGTGCTGAACATCGACGTCGAGAAGGAGCGCATCTCCCTCGGCATCAAGCAGCTCGAAGGCGACCCGTTCACCAACTTCATCGCCACCCACGACAAGAACACCCTCGTGAATGGCTCCGTGAAGTCCGTGGATGCCCGTGGTGCCGTGATCGCCCTGAACGACGACGTCGAAGGCTACCTGCGCGCTTCCGAGTTCTCCCGCGACCGCGTGGACGACCTCTCCCAGCTGCTGAAGGTCGGCGATGCCGTCGAGGCCCTGATCATCAACGTCGATCGCAAGACCCGCGGCATCAACCTGTCGATCCGCGCCAAGGATCAGGTCGAGCAGAACGAAGCGATGAGCAAGCTGGCGTCTGACAGCGGTTCCGCTGCCAGCGGCACCACCAACCTGGGTGCGCTGCTGAAGGCCAAGCTCAACGAGCAGAAGTAAGCGGTTCGGGCATGACCAAGTCGGAGCTCATCGCCCGGCTGGCGGAGCGTTTTCCCCAGCTGGTCGCGAAGGACGCCGAGTTCGCGGTAAAGATGATTCTCGATGCGATGACCGACGCTCTTTCGCGGGGTGATCGCATCGAGATCCGCGGTTTTGGCAGTTTTGCCCTTAATTACCGTCCGCCCCGCGTGGGGCGCAATCCGAAGTCCGGCGAAAAGGTGCAGGTACCCGAGAAGTACGTCCCTCACTTCAAGGCTGGTAAGGAGTTGCGGGAGCGTGTCGACATGATGGGCTGAGTCCCGTCAGGCCGCAGCATCCCGGTGGCCATTGGCTAGATACAGAAGGCGGCGCAGGCCGCCTTCTTTTTTTTGTTCACGTCAGGGATAATTTCGGGCATGCGCCTGCTTATCTGGATCTTCCGGCTGTTCCTGTTCCTGCTGCTCTTCGGGTTTGCAGTGAAGAATGACGACGTGGTCGTCCTGCGGTTCTTCTTCGGTACCCAGTGGCACGTGCCTCTGGTGCTGGTGATTCTGCTGTTCGTCGTCCTCGGCGTGCTGATCGGCGTGACGGCGACGATTGCCACGCTCTACCGGCAGCATCGCGAGATCGGCCATCTCCGCGAGGAGAAGGGGCGTGCCGCGCCCTCCGAGACGCGCAGCCAGTTGCCCCTTGCCCACGGCCCCGATCTGCCGGAGACCTACTGACTCCATGGAATTCGAACTCTGGTGGCTGCTGGCGTTTCCGCTGTTCTTCGTGCTGGGCTGGTTGGCCGCCCGCATCGACATCAAGCACGTGGTGAAGGAGTCGCGGGCACTCCCGCGCACCTACCTGACCGGCCTCAATTTCCTGCTCAACGAGCAGCCCGACAAGGCCATCGATGCCTTCATCGAGGCCGTCAAGATCGACAACCAGACCGTCGAGCTGCATTTTGCGCTGGGCAGCCTGTTCCGCCGCCGGGGTGAGACCGACCGGGCGATCCGGATGCACCAGAACCTCATCGACCGCGAGGATCTCTCCGACGAGCAGCGCCAGCACGCGTTGTCCGAACTCGGCCTGGATTTCCTCAAGGCGGGCCTGCTCGACCGGGCCGAGGCGGTCTTCGTCAAGCTGCGCGGGACGCGCTTCAACGATTTCGCCCTCAACAATCTCCTCGACATCTATCAGCAGGAAAAGGACTGGAAGAAGGCCATCGAGATCGCCGAGCTCCTGCCGCACCACGAAGGGGTGCTGTGGGAAAAGGAGGTCGCCAACTTCCACTGTGAGCTGGCCGCCGCGGCGATGGCCAATTCCCGCTTCGACGAAGCCATGGAGAGTCTCGGTCGGGCGCTCGAGCTGAACCGCAAGTCGGTGCGCGCCAGCATGCTGATGGGCGACCTGTGCGCTGCGCGGGGCGACGACATGGCAGCCCTCGAGGCCTGGAAGATGGTCGAGAAGCAGAACCCGATCTACCTGGCCCTGGTCGCCGAGCGGATCATGGATGCCTACCGGCGCATCGGTGAGCTGGAGCAGGGCATCCAGCTCCTGCGCAGCTACCTCGACAAGTACCCGTCCCTTGACCTGCTCGACGCCCTGTTCCAGTGGGAGCTGCAGAAGGAGGGCCCCCAGGTCGCCTACCAGCTCGTCCGCGACGAACTCCGCCGCAATCCCACGCTGCTCGGGCTGGACAAGCTGCTTGAGGCTGCCCTGCTCACCGCACCGGCCGAACAGCGTACCGACATCGAGCTCGTCAAGAGCCTCGTCCACGGGCACACTCGCCGCGTCGCCCGCTATCGTTGCGACACCTGCGGTTTCAAGGCCCGGCAGTTCTACTGGCGCTGTCCGGCCTGTGGCGGATGGGAGACCTACCCGCCGAAGCGGACCGAAGAGTTCGACCTGGTCCCTTGAGCCGCCCCGGTGCGCGGGTGCCCGGCCTGGGCCAAGCTTGCAAGTCCTGAGTGCGTGCCGGTTGGCCGGCGCGATTTCTAGATTCACCCTGGGAACGAAGATATGAAAATCACCGTGGTCGGTACCGGTTACGTGGGCCTGGTGTCCGGCGCCTGTCTTGCCGAGATGGGCAACGACGTGCTGTGCCTGGACCTGGATCCCGAAAAGATCCGGATCCTCAAGGAGGGCGGCATCCCCATCCACGAGCCGGGGCTCGACCAGGTCGTCGCCCGCAACGTGGCGGCCGGCCGCCTGCATTTCACCACTGACGTCCAGGAGGCCGTCCAGTTCGGCACGATCCAGTTCATCGCCGTCGGCACGCCGCCTGACGAGGACGGCTCCGCCGACCTGCAGTATGTGCTGTCGGCGGCCAAGGCCATCGGCCGTCACATGACCGACTACAAGGTGATCGTCGACAAGAGCACCGTGCCGGTGGGCACTGCCGACAAGGTGAAGGCCGCCGTGCGCGCCGAGCTCGACGCCCGGGGTGAGAACATCCCTTACAGCGTCGTCTCGAACCCCGAGTTCCTGAAAGAGGGCGCTGCGGTGGACGACTTCATGCGCCCCGACCGCATCGTCGTCGGCGCCGAGGACGACCAGGCGATCTTCCTGATGAAGGCCCTCTACGCGCCCTTCCAGCGCAACCACGAGAAGCTGCTGATCATGGATCTGCGCAGCGCCGAGCTCACCAAATACGCCGCCAATGCCATGCTGGCGACGCGCATCAGCTTCATGAACGAGCTGGCGCTGCTCGCCGAAACCCTGGGCGCCGACATCGAGCTGGTGCGCCACGGCATCGGTAGCGACCCCCGCATCGGATATCACTTCCTGTACGCCGGTTGCGGCTACGGCGGCTCCTGCTTCCCGAAGGACGTGAAGGCGCTGATCAAGACCGGTGCCGATTCCGGCCACACCCTGCGCGTTCTCAACGCCGTCGAGGACGCCAACGACGCCCAGAAGCTGGTGCTCGTCGACAAGGTTGTCGAACGCTTCGGTGAAGATCTCCGCGGCAAGCATTTCGCCGTGTGGGGCCTGGCCTTCAAGCCGAACACCGACGACATGCGCGAGGCGCCGAGCCGGGTGATCATTGCCGAGCTGTTCCGCCGTGGCGCCACCGTCACCGCCTACGACCCGGTGGCGATGCCCGAGGCGCGCCGGGTCTTTGGCGAGGACGCGCGCCTGGCTTATGCCGAGCGGCCGATGCAGGCCCTCGACGAGGCCGACGCGCTGCTCATCGTGACCGAGTGGAAGGAATTCCGCAGCCCCGATTTCGATGCCATCAAGGCCAAGCTGAAGAGTGGCATCATCTTTGACGGCCGCAACATCTTCGATCCGGCACTGCCGAAGAAGGCCGGCCTTACCTACCTGAGCATCGGCCGCCCCTGAG
>JAKLLM010000041.1 GCA_023150125.1 Zoogloea sp. | reverse complement strand
GAAGGCGGCCTCGTCGAGGGTCTCGAAGCTGCCGGCGTGCCAGCCGGTGTCGATGCGCTCCGGCATCACGACCAGCGGGCTCTCGTAGCGGGTGTCGCGCACCTGCACGTGCCGGGCGTCGTAGCGGGTGATGGTGTTGTACTGCTCGCTCTTGTCGAGGTGGAGTTTCATCGGGGCGACTCTCTGGGGCTGACGGGTGGGGTGGCCGGCGGGCCGGCTGATTTGCCGGGCTCGGGTGGCTTGGGTAACATTATAGCTTTGCGTCGTCGTGGGCTTGCCTGCGCCCGCCCCAAGTCATGAGCCGCCACGCCCGATCGCGTGCCCCTTCGAAGCCCGTGCCGCCAACGCCGGCGCCCATCAGCCAGGAAACGGAAAGTACCGTGGAACCCATCCGAAAGTCCGACAAACTCGCCAACGTCTGTTACGACATCCGCGGCCCCGTGCTGCAGAAGGCGAAGCAGATGGAGGACGAGGGCCACAAGATCATCAAGCTGAACATCGGCAACCTTGCCCCGTTCGGCTTCGACGCGCCGGAAGAAATCCAGCTCGACATGATCCGCAACCTGCCCAACGCAGCCGGCTATTCGGATTCCAAGGGCATCTTCGCGGCCCGCAAGGCGATCATGCACTACACCCAGCAGAAGCAGATCAAGGGTGTGACGCTGGAAGACATCTACGTGGGCAACGGCGTCTCCGAGCTCATCGTGATGGCCATGAACGCGCTCCTCAACACCGGCGACGAAGTGCTGGTGCCGGCGCCCGACTACCCGCTGTGGACGGCCGCGGTTAGCCTCTCGGGCGGCACCCCGCGCCACTACATCTGCGACGAGGCCAACGACTGGCTGCCCGACCTCGACGACATCCGCGCCAAGATCACCCCGCGCACCCGGGCCATCGTCATCATCAACCCGAACAATCCCACCGGCGCGGTGTACCCCGACGACACCCTCAAGGCCATCGTCGCCATCGCCCGCGAGCACGGCCTGATCATCTACGCCGACGAGGTCTACGACAAGGTGCTCTACGACGGCGTGCACCACACCTCGATCGCCTCGCTGTCCGAGGACGTGCTGACCATCACTTTCAACGGCCTCTCCAAAAATTATCGCTCCTGCGGCTACCGCGCCGGCTGGCTGGTGGTGTCGGGCGACAAGCGGCCGGCCGCCGACTACATCGAAGGCCTCAACATGCTGGCCTCGATGCGCCTGTGCGCCAACGTGCCCGGCCAGTTCGCCATCCAGACCGCGCTCGGCGGCTACCAGAGCATCGACGACCTCGTCGCCCCCGGCGGCCGCATGCGCCGCCAGCGCGACCTGGCCCACGAGCTGATCACCGCGATCCCCGGCGTCACCTGCGTGAAGCCCAAGGCGACGCTCTACATGTTCCCGCGGCTCGACCCGCAGATGTACCCCATCGAGGACGACCAGCAGTTCATCGCCGAGCTCCTCGAGGCCGAGCGCGTGCTGCTGGTGCAGGGCACCGGCTTCAACTGGCCGCGGCCCGACCACTTCCGGCTGGTCTTCCTGCCCCACGAGGACGACCTGCGTGACGCCGTCGCGCGCATCGCCCGTTTCCTGGCCGGCTACCGCAAGCGTCACGGCACCTGATCGCAACGGGGCGCCATGGGCGCCCCTTCCATTTTTCATTCCCTACTTTCCACACCCCAAGCAACCATGAAACCCATCAATGTTGGCCTCCTGGGCATCGGCACCGTCGGCGGTGGCACCTTTACCGTCCTCAAGCGCAACGAAGAAGAGATCACCCGCCGCGCCGGCCGGCCGATCCGCATCACCACGGTGGCCGACAAGAACCTCGAGCTCGCGAAGAGCGTGGCCGGTGAAGGCGTCAAGCTCACCGACGACGCCTTCTCGGTGGTCACCGACCCCGAGATCGACATTGTCGTCGAGCTGATCGGCGGCTACGGCGTGGCCCGCGAGCTGGTGCTGAAGGCCATCGAGAACGGCAAGCACGTGGTTACCGCCAACAAGGCGCTGCTCGCCGTGCATGGCAACGAGATCTTCGCCGCCGCCCAGAAGAAGGGCGTGATGGTGGCCTTCGAGGCGGCCGTCGCCGGTGGCATCCCCATCATCAAGGCCCTGCGCGAAGGCCTGTCGGCCAACCGCATCCAGTGGCTGGCCGGCATCATCAACGGTACCACCAACTTCATCCTCTCCGAGATGCGCGACAAGGGCCTGCCCTTCGCCGACGTGCTCAAGGAAGCCCAGGCCCTCGGCTACGCCGAAGCCGACCCGACCTTCGACATCGAAGGCGTCGATGCCGCCCACAAGGCCACCCTGATGGCCTCCATCGCCTTCGGCGTGCCGGTGCAGTTCGACAAGACCTACGTCGAAGGCATCACCAAGCTCGAAGCCGCCGACATCAAGTACGCCGAGCAATTGGGCTACCGCATCAAGCTGCTGGGCATCGCCCGCCGCCGGGAGCAGGGCATCGAGCTGCGCGTGCATCCCACGCTGATCCCGGCCAAGCGCCTGATCGCCAACGTCGAAGGCGCGATGAACGCCGTGCTGGTGCAGGGCGACGCCGTCGGCGCCACGCTGTACTACGGCAAGGGCGCCGGCGCCGAGCCGACCGCCAGCGCGGTGATCGCCGACCTCGTCGATGTCACCCGCCTGCACACCGCCGACCCCGAGCACCGCGTGCCGCACCTGGCCTTCCAGCCCGACCAGATCACCGAGCTGCCGGTGCTGCCGATCGACGAGGTCGAGACCAGCTACTACCTGCGCCTGCACGTCGAGGACAAGCCGGGCGTGCTCGCCGACGTCACTCGCATCCTGGCCGACCAGTCGATCTCCATCGACGCCATGCTGCAGCGCGAGCCGGAAGAGGGCGAGGCCCAGACCGACATCATCATCCTGACCCACCTCACCATCGAGAAGAACATGAACGCGGCCATCGCCAAGGTCGAGAGCCTCGACGCGGTGACCGGCAAGGTGGTGCGCCTGCGCCTCGAGAACCTGTAATCGGCAGGTTCCGCTGTCGCCACGAAAGCCGCCCTCGGGCGGCTTTTGTTTGAGTGCCGCGGCCCGAGTCGGGTCGCCTCACATCTTCAGGTTGAGCGACAGGTAGCCCGAGCGCCCTGGCGCCGGCGAGAACATCGGCTGATCGTTGCCGCCCCAGAAGAAGTTGTCGTACCAGACGTATTCGTATTTCCTGTCGGTCAGGTTCCTGACCTGCAGGTCGATGCTCGCCTTGGGCGTCAGCGCGTAGCGCAGGCTTGCGTCCAGCACCGCGAAGCCGCCGTGCTTGCCCTTGGCGTTCAGCTCGTCGATGTAGTAATCCCCCTGGGCGCGGCCCTGCAGGCCGAGCCGCCAGTCGGCGTTGGCCCGGTATTCGGCGCCCAGGTTGGTCACGAAGCGAGGCGTCGAGAAAACCTCCCTGCCGGCGAGCGGTACGCCGCCCGAGGTGTAGGCGCGGACCACCTTGGCGTCCTGGATGGCGTGGGAGGCCCACACCGTCCAGCTTTCGTTCAGCCGGCTGCTGAGCTGCAGATCGATGCCCTTGCGCCGTGTCTCTCCCAGCCCGATGGTGGTGCCCGTGCTCGGCATGTTGGCGACCTCGTCCGTGGCGTCCTGCTGCCACACGGCGAGCCGGGCCTCGGTGCCGGGCGCGGGCTGGACCTTGATCCCGATCTCCTTGCCGGTATTGATCGACGGCTTGTAGGCCGTCTGCCCCGCGGTCAGGTAGGCCGGCTCGCGGGAGCCGGTCAGGATCTGGAAGGTTTTCCCCCAGTTGGCGTACAGGTGGGCGCCGGGGCTCACGGTGTACACCATGCTCAGCTTGGGCTGGTTGATCCAGCCGTAGTCCTGCAGCGGGGCCGAGACGCCGCTCGTGTTGAGCTGCGTGTTGCCGGAGAAGCGGTCTGCCCGGAAGGCCGGGACGATCTTCAGGCGATCGACCGGCCTGATGATCGCCTGGACGTAGGCTCCCACGTTGTTGAAGGTGTGCCGATCGTCGTTCTGGACCCTGGCCGGGGTGGCCGAGAAGTCGGTCGGGTCGCTGAAGCTGTAGCGGTAGCGGCGGTACTCGTTGTCCTGGCGCTCGAGATTGATGCCCCCGTCCAGGGTCAGCATCTGGCTGGCCCGCCAGGTCAGGGTGCTCAGCAGGCCGCTGTGGGTCTCGTCCCACTGGCGGCGCTGGCGCGGGGCGTTACCCACGGCGTAGCTGGTGAAGGTGATCCGGCGGTCTTCGACGTAGCGGTTGTGGTAGAGCTTGTTGCTCAGCATCAGGTCGGGCCTGATCTGCCAGTCGAGGTCGGCGCTGATCTGCCGCATGTCCCGGTCGCCGCCGTCGTTCGCGTTACGGGAGGGCGACTGGCGCCGGCTCGCAGCCAGCTCTGCCGCGGTCAGGTAGCCAGGCTCTTCCGCCGTATGCTCGTAGAGGCGGGCGGTCAGCCCGAGCCGGAGACGATTGTCGGGGGTGGTGTAGAACCACTTGCCGCCCAGGGAGTACTTCCCGGAGCGGGCGTGGTCCCGGTGGCCGTCCGAGTCCTGCTTGGCCAAGAAGTAGTTCTGTGCGAAGCCGTCCGACTCGCGTCCCAGCGCAAGTTGCGCCTCGCGGGTGTTGTAGCTGCCGTAGCTCAGGCGCCCATCCCTGTAGTTGCCGCCCTGGCGGGTGCCGATGTTGATGTTGCCGCCGATGTTGTGGAGGCCGTGGCGGGGGTCGTTGGTGCCGCGCACGACTTCGATGTACTCGATGTCCAGCGGGAAGATCATGTCGATGAAGCGCTGGTTGCCGCTGTTGACGTTGCTCGGGACGCCGTCGATCAGCACCTTGATGCCGTTGATGTAGCCCTCGCCGTTGAAGGCCCGGAATGTCGCCTTGCCGGATTCCGTCCCCATCCGGGTCTCGGTGAGCTGGACGCCGGGCATCTGGCCGAGGAGCTCCCAGCTGTTCGCCACGTTCTTGTCGGCCACCTTGTCGCCCCCCAGGATGTCCACCGAGGTGAGGAGGGTCTGGATGGGCAGAGGCCCGGGGGCGGCGCTGACGGTGACGGCGCCCAGCGTGAGGGTGGCTTCTCCGGCGTCGGCTCCGTGGGCGTTGGAGGCGAGAAGGGTGGCGAGGGTGAGCGGCAGGGCTTCGATTCTCATCGTTTCTGGTGGGAGTTGTTGAGTCGACGGGCGGGGTTCAGAAGTAGCGGATCCAGGCGGCGGAAGACCCGCGCCTGATCCGCGCGAACCACCGGCACGGCCAGTACATCGCCAGCGCGGCCGGCACGGACAGGGCCCAGATCTGCCAGACCGCGCCCAGGCCGTAGCGGGTGCCCTGGTTGGGGCCGAAGACGGCGGCCAGCAGCAGGTAGAGCAGGTGCAGCGCGTAGAGGTGGGCGATGTAGAAGAACATCGGCACGCTGCCGATCTCGGCCAGCCTCCGCCACGGGCGGACGCGCTCCAGCCAGGCGAGCATTGCCAGGCCGGCGCCGAGGGTGAGCAGGCTGAACTGGAGGGAGGGCGGGTATTTGGTGAGGTTGAGGAAGGACATCAGCGTTTGCATGCAGGAGTCGCCCGCGAGCCAAGGCTGGTCGCCGTAGGCGTTCACGACGCGCAGCACGGCGAAGCCCGCCAGCGCTGCGCCGCCGGCCGCCAGCAGGCGGCGCTGCCTGGCCCGCGGCTCAATACCGGGGCCATACCAGGCGCCGAGGGTGTAGCCCAGCAGGATGATGCCGATCCACGGGAGCAGCGGGTAGGAGCTCCGCGCCGTGATGCCGAAGCCGACGTCGATGACGCTCCGGTCATGCAGGATGGCCCAGGGGATGAAGCCCGGCGCGTCATGGGCAAGGTGGATGCCGTCGAGCGCGTTGTGGCCGCAGAGGATCAGGCACGCGAGCGCGACCTGCAGCGTGCGCGGCAGCCACAGCAGCGCCGCGAGGGCCAGCATCGACAGGCCGATGGCCCAGATCACCTGCAGGTAGAACATCTTCGGCGGGTAGCCGAAGCTCCACGCATAGCTGACCACGCTGAGTTCGAGGGCGATCAGCAGCAGGCCCCGCCTGGCGAGATAGGCGGCCGTCTGGCCGCGTGTCCGCCCGGCCTTGCTGCCGTGGAGCCAGGCTCCGAGCCCGGTCAGCAGCACGAACACCGGTGCGCAGAAGTGGCTGGTGAAGCGGGTGAAGAACAGCGCCGGCGGTGTCGAGCCGATCAGCATCGGGTCGGACACCTGCTGGTGGAGATAGAAGAACTCCCGCACGTGATCGACCAGCATCAGGAGCATCACCAGCCCGCGCAGGGCGTCGATGCTGGCGAGACGTTCGTTGAGGGGGGCGTGCGCATGCATGATGAGTCGATGCCCGGCCGGGCAGCGTGTGTTGAGGTGGGTGGGACGGGTGGCTTTAATGCAATGTTATATCATTGCGTTTGTGTGTTCCAAGCCTCGGCGTCTAGAATTGAGGCATGGATGTCACTGCCACACCCTTCAGCCCGGCCTGCACCGCGTTCCTCGAGCTGGCCCGCGCGGGCTGCAAGGCCCGTGGTGCACAGCTCACGCCCATTCGGCGCGATGTTCTCGGCCTGCTCCACGAAGCCGAGAACGGGCTCAAGGCCTACGACCTGCTTGCCAGGATCAAGACACTGCGTGCCAACGCCACGCCGCCGACGGTGTATCGGGCGCTGGATTTCCTGGTCGAGCAGGGGCTGGTGCACAAGATCGAGCGCCTCAACCAGTTCGTCGTGTGCCGGCATGGGGCGCACAGCTTCCCGGGGCTGTTCATGGTCTGCCGGCGCTGCGGCAAGGTCAGCGAGCTGCACGACCCAGGCCTGATGGGCGAGCTGGCCAGGCGCGCGCAGGCGGCCGGCTACCAGCTCGACTGCCAGGAGGTGGAGATCGCATCGATCTGCCCCGACTGCCTGAACAGCGCGCGGGCCTCGGCCGGGGGCGCCTAGGCCCGGCGGCCGCCTCCGAAAGATCGCCGAATCCGATCCAGGTCAAGGAAACGGCAGGGCGCGGCCGGCAAACTGACGATACCCGACCAATTCAGTCGGTTTTTATCGATCATCAGGAGCGCCTCAGCATGCAAACCATCCACGTCTGCAACCACACCACCCCGGAAGCCATCTACCCCTTCGACGCCCGCGGCATCGCCAAGCGTTTCCGCCACGCGGCGATCTTCGGCGCGCTGGACGCGCTGATGCCGGGCGAGACGATGCGCTTCTGCAACGACCACGACCCGCTGCCGCTGCTCGGCCAGCTCCAGCAGCGCTACGGCGAGAAGGTGACGATCACCTACCAGCAGCGTGAGCCGGGCGCCATCGTCATCGATTTCGCCAAGGTGGGTTGAGCGCGGATGCGCGGGGAGGGCGCCCGGCCCTCCCTTCAGCTTTCCAGGCCACCCCGCACATGCCCGAGGGCTTCGTGGTGGAACAGTACCGCCGTCAGCCCCGCCGCGCCGAGCATGCCGGCCAGGCGCCCCTTGTCATCCACCACCGGCAGCGCGCCCTGGCCACCCTGGCCCAGGATCTCGGCGGCAACCGCGATGCTGTCGTCGCTGTGGGCCAGCCGGAGCCCGTGCTGCGGCGTGAGCATGAGCTGGCCGACCACCTCCGGCTTGTCCGAATGACTGCCCGGCGTCGGGCGCAGCAGTTGGCGGACCCGCTCGCCGACCCGCGGGCCCTTGTCCGGCTCCACGTGGCGCAGAAAATCCTCCAGCCCCAGCAGCCCGATCACCCGCCCGCCGCGGTCCACCACCGGCAGCGCCTGGCGGGCGTGGCGCCGCATCAGGCCCCAGGCGTCGTTGAGGCTGGTGGCGAACTCCAGGCTCGGCACCGCCGGCTCCATCACCTCGCCGCAGCTCAGCAGCACATGGCGCCGGAAGGCGTGATGGGCCGCCCGCCGGAAGACGAGGGAGAGATCGTCGGCGCTGATGTCGAGGTAGGCATCGATCTCGGCGAGGGCCGCGGCCAGGTCTGGCTCCTGCACGCCCACCGGGCTCTGCCGTGCCCGCTGGGGCGTGGCGGTGGGCGGCGAGCACAGCGGGTAGCGGCGGCCGGGGATGAGGTTGTTCACCGTCGTGGCGGCGATCAGGATCGCGGCGACGTTCCAGGCCACCGCGGCCAGGCTGGTGCCCGTTGCCAGTCCCTGGCCGGCGGCGACGGCCATCACCAGCGCCATCGCGCCGCCGGGCGGGTGGATGCAGCGCAGCCAGCCCATGACCCAGATCGACACCGCTACCGCCGAGGCCGGCGCGAACCAGCCGGCCGGCAGCCAGCTCCCGCAGGCCAGCCCCACCAGTGCCGGCAGCAGCAGGCCGCCGATCACCGACCAGGGCTGGGCGAGGGGGCTGTGGGGCAGCGTGAACACGATCACCGAGGTGGCGCCCAGCGGGGCCAGCAGCCGGCGTGCGTCGGGCGACACCGGCACCACGAAGAGCACCCCCTCGAAGATCAGCACGCCCAGCAGCGCCGCTGCTGCACTGCGCCAGCGCTCGGCCGGCGAGAGGGGAGCCGCGTCGGCAAACAGGTAGCGCCGGGCAAAACGGGTCAGAATATCCATCGCGCGACTTTAGCCGCCCACCTGGCCCCGCTTCCTTGACCCCGGAAAAGCCCGCCCCGGAATTTCCGCTTTTCACTTGCCACCTCCCACTTCCCGCCCTGACACGTCCATGATCCTGATCTACCTCGGCTGCTCCGCGATTGCCGCTTTCGCGCTGGCCATGGCCCTCAGCCTGGCGGGTGCGCCGCCGGCTGCCGTCGCCCACGCGGCCTTCGCCATCGGCGCGATGCCGCTGATCTTCGCGGCGATGAGCCACTTCGTGCCGGTGCTCACCCGCAGCGGCGGCGCCGAGCCGGCCATCCACCGCCTGCCCCTGGTGCTGCAGGCAGCCGGCGTGGCAGTGGTGGCGGTGCTGGCCGGCTGGGCGCCGGGGTGGGCGCTGCATGGGGCGCTGCTGGCCGGGCTGGTCGCCACCGGGGCCTTCCTGGCCTGGGCCGTCCGGCGCGGGCGGGCCAGCCTCGGCAAGCCGCACCCGGGCCTCGCCTGGTATGTGGCGGCCCTGGGCTGCCTCGCGCTGGCGCTGCTGGCGATCTTCACCGGGCTGCTGTGGCCGGCGGCCTACGGGGCGCTGCGCCTGGCTCACCTGCACCTCAACACCCTCGGCTTCATCGGCCTCACCGCCATTGGCACGCTGCACGTGCTGATGCCGACCGTGCTCGGCAAGCCCGACCCGCAGGCTGCGCCGCGTCTGCGCCGCCAGCTGCCCTGGGCGCTGGCCGGCGTGGCGTGTGCGGCGCTGGCGGGCGTGCTGCCGTGGCTGAGCGTGCCGGCGGTGCTGATCATCGGCGGGGTGGTGGCGCATACCTTGATTGGCTGGTGGCGAACCTGGGGCGCCGCGCCTCTGCTGGGCGACGGGGCGGCTGCGTCGCTCCTCGGCGCGGCGCTGGGCCTCTTGGCGATGGTGCTGGCGGGCGGCGCCCACGGCCTGGGCTGGCTGCCGGGGCGGCCGGCGGTGGCGGGGTTCTTCGTGCTCTTCCTGCTGCCCCTGGTCAGCGGGGCGCTGACGCAGCTGCTGCCGGTGTGGCACTTCCCCGGGCCGATGAGCCCGGCGCGGGCGGCAATGCGGGCGCGCCTGGCACGCTTCGGGGGGCTGCGGGCGGCGCTGTTCCTGGTGGGCGGCGGCTTGATGCTGGCGGGTTTCGAGGCTGCGCTGGCCTTGCCCGCCGCGGGGGGGCTGATGTTCGCTGCGGCACTGTTGGCGGCCCTTGCCAGGGCGGGCGCCGGGCGGGCCTGAACGGGGTCGGGCTGTGCTATCTTCCGGGGTTTTCGTTTTCAACTCGGCGAGAACCATGCGCTACATCTCCACCCGCGGCCAGTCTGCCCCCCAATCCTTCTGCGACATCCTGCTCGGGGGCCTGGCGCCCGATGGCGGCCTCTATCTGCCGGAGACCTATCCGCAGGTCAGCCGCGCCGACCTCGATGCGTGGCGCAAGCTCAGTTACGCCGAGCTGGCCTTCGCGATCCTGTCGCGTTTCATCGACGACATCCCGGCCGCCGACCTCAAGGCCATCTGCGACAAGACCTACACCGCCGACGTCTACGGCTACGTGCGCGACGACGCCAAGGCCGTCGAGATCACCCCGGTGCATTGGCTGGAGCCGGGCAAGCTCGGCCTGCTGGAGCTGTCCAACGGCCCGACCCTGGCCTTCAAGGACATGGCGATGCAGCTCCTCGGCAACCTCTTCGAGTACGTGCTCGACAAGCGCGGCGAGCAGATCAACATCCTCGGCGCCACCTCGGGCGACACCGGCTCGGCGGCCGAGTACGCGATGCGCGGCAAGCACGGCGTGCGCGTCTTCATGCTGTCGCCCCACGGCCGCATGAGCGCCTTCCAGCGCGCCCAGATGTACTCGCTGCAGGACGCCAACATCTACAACATCGCCGTGCGCGGCATGTTCGACGACGCCCAGGACGTGGTGAAGGCGGTCTCCAACGACCACGCCTACAAGGCCAAGTACAAGATCGGCGCGGTCAACTCGATCAACTGGGCCCGCGTCGCGGCGCAGATCGTGTATTACTTCAAGGGCTACTTCGCCGCCACCGAGAGCAACGACCAGCAGGTTGCGTTTGCGGTGCCGTCGGGCAACTTCGGCAACATCTGCGCTGGCCACATCGCCCGCCAGATGGGCCTGCCGGTGGCCAGGCTGATCCTCGCCACCAACGAGAACGACGTGCTCGACGAGTTCTTCCGCACCGGTGTCTATCGCCCCCGCAACACTGCCGAGACCCACGCCACCTCCAGCCCGTCGATGGACATCTCGAAGGCCTCCAACTTCGAGCGCTTCGTGTTCGACCTGGTCGGCCGCGACGGCAACACGGTGCGCGAGCTGTGGAGCAAGGTGGATGCCGGCGGCGCCTTCGATCTGTCGGGCTCGCCCGAATTCGCGAAGATCGGCGCCTACGGCTTTGCCTCCGGCAGCAGCAACCACGCCGCCCGCCTGGCAACCATCCGCCTGGCCGACGAGAAGTACGCCACCGTGATCGACACCCACACCGCCGACGGCCTCAAGGTGGCCCTCGAACTGCGCGACCCGGCAGTGCCGACCCTGGTGCTCGAGACCGCCCAGCCGGCCAAGTTCGAGGAGACCATCGTCGAAGCCCTCGGCCGCAAGCCCGCGCGCCCGGCCGGCCTCGAGAACATCGAGGCGCTGCCCCAGCGGGTCGAGGTGATGGACGTGGACGCCGCAGCCATCAAGGCTCTCATCGCCCGCACGGTGGAGGTGGGCTGAGCCCGATTCTCCGTCGCCGCTTCAACGACAAAGCCCCGCGATTGCGGGGCTTTGTCGTTATTGAGGTGCTGTTTTCAGCGGAAGCCGGCGCGGTCGAAGATCTTCTGCGCTTCGACCACCGTGTCGGCGAGCTTGCCCACCGGCAGCTTGTCGGCCTTGAAGTTACCCAGGGTGTCGAGGCCGCGGTTGGAGATCTTCACGCCGGCCACCACCGGCCACTCGTTGTTGCCGTTGGCGAAGTAGTTCTGGGCGTCGGGCGAGGCCAGGTATTCGAGGAACTTCACCGCGGCTTCCTTGTGGGGCGCGTATTTCAGCATGCCGCCGCCGGACACGTTGATGTGGGTGCCGAAGCTCGCCTGGTTGGGCCACACCACGCCGATGCGCTCGACGGCCTTGCGGTCTTCGGGCTTGTCGGACTTGAACATGCGCGCCAGGTAATAGGTGTTCACCAGCGCCACGCCGCATTCGCCGGCGCCGACGGCCTTGATCTGGTCGGTGTCGCCGCCCTTGGGCGCGCGGGCGAAGTTGGCCACCAGGCCGCGGGCCCATTCCTCGGTCTTGGCGGCGCCGATGTGCTGGATCAGCGCGGCGCCCAGGGACAGGTTGTAGGGGTGGCTGCCGGAGCGCGTGCACACCTTGCCCTTCAGGGCCGGGTTGGCCAGGTCTTCGTAGTTGCGCACCTGGTCGGGCGTCACGCTGAGCTTGTTGTACACGATGACCCGGGCGCGGGTCGAGAACGAGAACCAGCGCTCGGTGTGCAGGTGGTCGGGGATCGCCGCCTTCAGGGTGTCGGATTTCACCGGGGCGAACACGCCGGCGGCGTCGGCCACCGCGAGGCGGGCCGCGTCGACGGTGATGAACACGTCGGCGGGGCTGTTGGCGCCCTCGTTGCGGATGCGCTCGAGGAGCTCGTCTTCCTTGCCCTCGATGCGGTTGATCTTGATGCCGGTCTTGGCGGTGAAGTTGCTGTAGAGGGCCTCGTCGGTCTGGTAGTGGCGGGCCGAGTACAGGTTGAGTTCGGTGTCGGCGGCGCTGGCGTGGAAGGCGGCAGCGCCGAGGAGCAGGGCGGCGAGGGGTTTCAGCAGGGTCATCGTCGGAGTCCGGAAAACGGGAGGCGACGTAATGCTAACGATAGCGATTCTTAAATGCAAATAGTTTGCATTTGAATTCCTGTCGGCAGCCCGGATACCCAGGCGCGCTCCGCCCCGCCGAGCCGCCCAGATAAGCAATCCACTTTTTGTTGGTTCGTTTTTGCCCCGGCGTTTGCAAGACTCGCACGCTCCTCGAGTCCTGAACGAAAGCCGCCGATGAACGCCGACACCGACCGCATCGCCCACTGGTTCGTCAGCGGGCTCCACCTGGACGCCAGCGTTTTCCACGTCGGGCAATACTGCGGCCCCTGGCGTGCGTCGACCGCCGGGCGCGAGCGGGCCAGCTTCCACCTCGTGCTGCGTGGCCATTCGTGGCTGCACCTCGACGGCCAGGCGCCGATCCGCCTCGGCGAGCGCGAGGGCGTCTTTTTGCTGCGCGACATCCCTCACCGGCTCAGCCCGGCGGCCGACGACACCGACTGCCGCCCCTGCGACATGCTGCCGATGACGCCGGCCATCGCGGGGGCCTGCGGGCTGGCCTGCGGCTTCTTCAGCTTCCGCGGCCAGCTTGGCGAGCTGTTCCGCAGCGCCTTTCCCGACTACGTCATCATCCGCGCCGATTCCCCGTCGCAGCGTGCGGTCGGGCCGCTCTTCGAACTCATCCTCGCCGAGGCTGAACAACACGGCGAGGCCGGCTCACCGCTCATCGAGCGCCTCACCGAGCTGCTCTTCTTCTATGTGATCCGTGACCTCGCCCGCAGCGACGAGGTGGCCGGCGGGTTGCTCGCCGTCGCGCGCCGCGCCGAGTTTGCGCCGGTGGTGGACGGCCTGCTGCGGGAGCCGGGCCGGGACTGGTCGGTGGATGCCATGGCCCGCCTGGCCCACATGTCCCGGGCGAGTTTCTGCCGCCATTTCGTCGACACCTGCGGCCAGCCGCCGGCGCAGTTCCTGCTGCAGGTGCGCATGAAGATCGCGGCGCGCCGGCTGCAGCGCGGCGACAGCGTGCTGCGGGCGGCCGAGCACGTGGGCTACAACTCCCAGGCCGCCTTCACCCGCGCCTTCAAGCGGGTGATCGGCGAGCAGCCCGGCGCCTTCCAGCGCGCCCGCCGTGGCCAGATGGCCCACATCCACCGCTAGACGTTCGAACAAAAAACCGCGACGCCCGTGCATAGAGCGTCGCCCGGCGGGTGCGGAAAATCGCCCCATCGAAGCAAACCCGGAGATCCGCATGACCCGACTGACCGTTCACACCGCCGACAGCGCCCCCGAGGGCAGCCGCGGCTTCATCGACACCGTCATCACCAACAACGGCTTCCTGCCCAACCTGATCGGCGTGCTGTCGGGGGCGCCGGTGGCCCTGGAGACTTACCTCACCGTCTCGGGCATCAACGCCAAGGCCAGCCTCACGCTGCAGGAGCGCGAGGTGGTGCAGATCACCGCCGCCAGCGTGCATGGCTGCGATTTCTGCGTCGCCGGCCACACCGCCATCGCCCTCAAGAAGGCCGGTTTCGACAAAGCCGTGGTGCGCGCGCTGCAGGAGCGGGCGACCACCGGCAACGCCCGTTTCGATGCGCTGGTCGCCTTCACACGGGCGGTGATCCTGACCCGCGGCAACGTCGCCGACGGCGAGCTGGCCGACTTCCTGGCGGCGGGTTTCAGTCAGCAGCAGGTGCTGGAGGTGCTGCTCGGGGTGAGCCTCGCGACCCTCTGCAACTTCGCCAACAACCTGGCCCGCACCGGCATCAACCCCGAGCTGCAGGCCTACCGCCCGGGAGCGCTCGCGTCATGAGCACGAACCGTTTCAGCCGCGAGGACGCCCTGGCCTGGGTAAGTGCCCACGCCGCCTCCCTCAACGCCAGCGCCGCCGATGCCGACGCGGTAATCCCATGCCTCGGCGCCGCCGGCTTCTTCCGCATCGGCGTGCCGGCTGCGCTGGGCGGCAGCGGCGGCAGCACGGCGGACGCCATCGAGGCGATCGCCGCGGTGGCCGAGCGCTCGCTGACGGCGGCCTTCGTCTTCTGGGGCCAGCGCACTTTCATCGAATACCTGCTCAACAGCCCCAACGTGGCGCTCCGAGAGCGCCATCTGCCGGCCCTGCTGGCGGGCGAGCTGGCCGGGGCGACCGGGCTGTCGAATGCGATGAAATTCCTGTCGGGCATCGAGAGCCTGTCGATCAGCGCGACGCCCGCCGGCGACGGCTGGCGCCTCGACGGCACGCTGCCCTGGGTGACCAGCCTGCGCCGGCCGGGCTTCGGCGTGGCGGCGGCGGTGCAGCCGGCCGACGGCCAGCCGCCGGCGATCGTGGCCTTCTTCCACGACACGCCGGGCATCACCCGCACGGATGATCTGGAATTGCTCGGCCTGCGCGGCAGCAACACTGCAGCCATCGACCTCCGCGGCGTGGAGTCCGGCCCCGGGCAGCTGATCCACGCCGACGCGCGCAGCTTCATCCCGGCGGTGCGGCCGGCCTTTCTCGGCCTGCAATGCGGCATGGCCATCGGCCTGGCGCGGGCCAGCCTCGCCGCGGCCCGAGCCTCGGGCCGCGCGGCGCGCTCCGGCCTGCAGCCGCGCATCGAGGGCATCGAGGCCGAGCTCGCCGCCACCGTGGCCGAGCTCAAGGCCGGTGTGCTCGACGGCCGCTTTGCCCCGCAGGCGGCGCCGCTGTTCCGCATCCGCATCAAGCTCGCCGGGCTGGTGCGCGAGGCGATGGACCTGGAACTCGACGCC
>JAKLLM010000040.1 GCA_023150125.1 Zoogloea sp. | reverse complement strand
TTCACGCTGTTCCAGGAGCCGCTGGTGTATTCCAGCTTCGACTGGGGCATCAAGGACGACGCCGGCTACTACAAGATCCTCGGCCGCACCGACGACGTGATCAACGTCGCTGGCCACCGCCTGGGCACCCGCGAGATCGAGGAAGCCGTGCAGTCGCACCCGGCGATCGCCGAGGTTGCCGTGGTCGGCGTCGCCGACCAGCTCAAGGGCCAGATGCCGATGGCCTTCGCGGTGGTCAAGGACCCGGCCACCATCGACACCCCCGAGAAGGTCGTCGAGCTCGAGAAGGCCGTCATGAAGATCGTCGACGGCAGCCTCGGCGCCATCGCCCGCCCGGCCCGCGTGCATTTCATCTCCGGCCTGCCCAAGACCCGCTCCGGCAAGATGCTGCGCCGCTCCATCCAGGCGCTGGCCGAAGGCCGCGACCCGGGTGACCTGACCACCATCGAAGACCCGAGCACCCTCGAGCAGATCAAGGCGGCCCTGGTCGCCAAGTAAGCCGGCTGCGCGCAGCCAGTCAGAAGGCCGACCGCTCACCCGGTCGGCCTTTTTCGTGGGCGCTGCTGCTTCGACGCGAGCGATCAAGCCAATCCAATCAACACGCCCGCATTGCGCCAGCGCCCCCGGGCAGAACACCACCTCGCGCAGTCACCAGCGCTCCCGCTTCAAAAGGCTCCAATGAAACCCCTGCTGCCCGCCGTATTGTCGGCTCTGCTCCCATTCACAGCCGCTGCCACGCCGCGCATCGTCTGCCACACCCACTACAACGGCGAGAGCCAGGCCCATGTGGCACGGCCGGTCGCCACGCCCTACGGCACCGAGGGCGTCACCCTGGGCGAGCGTTTCGTCTTCCGGGTGGTGTTCCAGAGCCGGCCGGCCGACATCGCCTCGGTAAAGGTGCTCACCTCGGTCCTCCCCGACGAAGGGCCACCCCAGCCCGTGCATCAGGCCACCTACCGCTGGCCCGTGGCGGCGGGGCAGCAGCCGGAAGGGCAGGGCTTCACCGGCCTGCAGCGGGTGTTCGAACCCACCTACAACGGCCACCTGGAATACTGGTGCGAAGCCCTCGTGAGGGTCCGGCGATGAAGCGCCTGCGTGGTTTGGCCGTCGCCCTTGCGCTCGTCGCCGGCACCGCCTGGGCCGGTGACGAAAGCGTCAGCCTGATCTTTGCCGGCGACGTGATGCTCGACGACGGCCCCGGCCGCCTGATCGCCGCCGGCGGCGACCCGCTGGCCCCGGTTGCGCCCATCCTCGCCGGGGCCGACTACCGCATTGCCAATCTGGAGTGCTCGGTTTCCACCCGCGGCGCCAGCCTGCCGGGCAAGCCCTACACCTTCCGGGCCGACCCCCGTGTGCTCGGCGTTGTGCAGGGGCGTTTCGACGCGGTGGCCCTGTCCAACAACCACTCGGGCGACTTCGGCCCCGAGGCCTTCCTGGATACCATCGACCACCTGCGCCAGGCCGGCATCCGCAGCTTCGGCGGCGGCCGTAACCTGCGCGAGGCCCACGCTCCCCTGTGGCTCCACAAGAACGGCCTGCGCATCGCCGTGCTCGGCTACAACGAATACAAGCCCCGCAGCTTCGAGGCCGGCGCCAGCCGCCCCG
The DNA here is from genome assembly GCA_023150125.1 of Zoogloea sp. GTDB lineage: Bacteria > Pseudomonadota > Gammaproteobacteria > Burkholderiales > Rhodocyclaceae > Zoogloea. Next base: position 13,455 of record JAKLLM010000040.1, on the reverse strand, counting down.
GCGTGGCCTGGAGCGAGGACAGCGAGGTGCTCTCCGACATCCGCGCCGCCCGCAAGGCCGGCGCCCATATCGTGATTCCCTTCATGCACTGGGGCTGGGAGAACCGCCACACGCCCAGCCTGCGCCAGCGCATGCTTGCCCGCAGGATGATAGACGCCGGCGCCAGCCTGGTCGTCGGCGGCCACCCCCACGTGATCCAGGACGCCGAGCTGTATCGCGGCAAGCTCATTGTTTACAGCCTGGGCAACTTCGTGTTCGACGGCTTCGACCTGCCCGAGGAGCGCCAGGGCTGGCTGCTGCGGCTGGAAGTCGACCGGCGCGGCCTCAAGGCCTGGCAGACCCGCCTGGTGCAGATCGACGCCGCCGGCACGCCGGTGCCGGTGAGCGGCGCCGGGACGCCCTGTGGCACGCGGGGGAGGGCGGTGATCGACAGCTGCCGCAACCCCTGACTGCTCCGGGCCGCAGAAGCGCCGGCAATTTGGCCGAACGGCGCCGCCGTGAATCTGGATGGTATATCCTGTGCCGCCTTGCCCCCTTGGCATGAGACCCCAGGAGAAAACCAACATGAATCCGATCACCAAGCCCGTCCTCGCCGCGCTCGCCCTGGGCGCCACCCTGCTGCCGGCAACCGCCACGGCGGCCTGCCCGAGCGACCTGGAAGCCGCCGCGGTGGCGGCCGCCATCGTTGCGCACCAGCCCGTGCCGCGGCCGGCCGGCGAGATGAGCGTGGCCGACGGCCTGTGCGGGCGCGACAAGGTGGTTCGCTACCTGGCCCAGGCCTATGGTGAATCGGTCGGCTACAAGGCCGGGCTCACCAACCCGGCGGTGCAGCAGCGCTTCAAGTACGACGCGCCCCTGCGCGGCACGGTCTTCAAGCGCATGCTAACCACCGACGGCGCCGAGCTGCCGGCAGCCTTCGGCACCCGCCCGGTCTTCGAGGCCGACCTGATCGTCGAGGTGGCCGACCCGGCCGCCCTGGCCCGCGCCGAGACGCCGCTGGCCGCACTCAAGGCCGTGCGCAGCTACGCCCCCTACATCGAACTGCCCGACCTCATGGTGGCCGACCCGTCCACTTTGGGCGGCCCGATGCTGGCGATGGTCAACGTGGGCGCCCGTGCCGGCGTGGTCGGCAAGGCGATCCCGGTGAAGCCCACCCAGGCGCTCGCCGACGCCTTCGCCAGCATGACCGTGAGCCTCACCGACGGCAGCGGGGCCGTGCTGGACAGCGGCAAGGGCAGCGCCACCCTCGGCAACCCGCTCAACGCCGCCATCTGGCTGGCCCGCGACCTGGCGGCCAGCGGCGTGCCGCTCAAGCGCGGCGACCTGCTGTCGCTGGGCTCCTTCACCAAGCTGCTGCCGCCCAAGGCGGGCCTGGTGGTGAAGGCGACCTACGATGGCCTGCCCGGCAACCCCGGGGTGAGCGTCAGGTTCCGCTGAGCGGGCGCGGCGCCTATTCCTCTTCCGGCTGGGTGAGGATCGCCTGGCCGTTGTCGAGGTGTTCCACCTGGGCCAGGGTCGACACCGGCACGCCCAGCGATTCGATGAACTTGCGGCCGTGCTTGAAGCACTTTTCGACCACGAAGCCGGCCCCCAGCACCTGGCCGCCGGCTTCCCGGGCCATGTCGATGAGGGCCGCGGCGGTGCGGCCGTTGGCGAGGAAGTCGTCGACGATCACGATCCGCTGGCCCGGCTTGATGTAGCGGCCCGAGATCACCAGCCGGTTGTCGTCGCCCTTGGTGGGTGAGTGGATGAGGCGCGACAGGGCCGGCGCCTCGACCTGGCGCGAGTACTTCTTGGCGTACACCATCGGTACGTTGAGGGTCTGGGCGACGATCAATGCCGGCGCGATGCCGCTGGCCTCGGCGGTGAGGATCAGGTTGGGCTGGAAGAAGGACAGGCGCTTGGCGAGCTCGTGGGCCAGCTCGAAGATGAAGGCCGGCTCGATGCGGTGGTTGAGGAAGTGGTCGATCCGGAGGATCTGCCCGTCCACCGAGCCCTCGGCTTCGATGCGGCGCACGAGGGGGGCGTAGGGGGCGGTGAGGTTCAGGTGGGGGCTCATGATGTTCTTGATTCGGATGAGCCCGGGCGCGGTGCCGGAGAGTCCGGCCAGGATGCCTGCGCCCGAGATGGTTTCAATTTAGCAATCGGCGCTTCAGGGCTTCGTGACCGTTTCCGCAAGGTGGCGCAGACGGCGCCGCACGAGGCCGATATGTTCACGCAGGGTGTAAAGCTCGTTGCTGAAGGCCAGCGGCAGCTTGCGCCGGGCGGCCCGCTCCTCGATGCGGTCGAGCCGGCCCAGGAAGGCGGCGATGGCGGCCCGGTCGTGGGCGCCTGCGCCGCCCTGGTCGATCTCGGCCTCGAGAAACTTCAACTCGCCGTACCAGCGGTACACCCGCGCGCGCATGCGCCAGTTGTAGATCGCCGGGATCACCTTGGAGAGCGGGATCACCACCGCGAAGAGCGGCAGCAGCATCACGAACAGGCGGTCGATCAGTACCGCCAGCCAGAAGGGCAGGTAGCGCTGCAGGAGCGGCGGGCCCGAGTCATAAAAGCGCCGCGCCATCGGGTGGATCGGCAGGGCGTGGTCCTGGGGCGTCGGGAAGCTGTTGGCCGCCTGCAACAGGCCGGGCGGGCTGTGGATGTCGCGGGCGTGCTTGAGGAGCAGGGTGACGATGGCCGGGTGGATGTCGGCCTTGACCACCAGGTTGGCGGTGGCCGCCAGCAGCTGCACGTCGCGGGGCGGCTGGTCGCCGCGGATGTCGATGGCGCCGCGGGGCAGGGTGATCTTGACGAGGTGGGGAAAGTGCCGCACGTAGCCGTCGGCCTGGGCAAAGCTGAGCAGGCCGATGCCCGGCGTGTGGAGGAGGGCGTCCACCACCGGCGCCTGGGGCGCCCCGACCACGAAGAAGGCGTCCACCTTGCCTTGCTTGAGGGCCGCCACCGCGTCCAAGTCGCCCAGCGCCACCAGATGCGGATCGTCGGTGGCGAAGCCGTTGGCGGCGAGCAGCTGCAGTGCGAAGAGCTGGGCACCGCTGCCGGGCGCACCAACCGCGATCCGCAGGCCCTCCAGCTGGTCGATGCGCTCGAGGCGGGCGCCGGGCTTGCGGTGGAAGACCCACACCGGCTCGAGATACATGCTGCCGAGGGTGGCCAGGTCGTCGGAATCGGGTTCGTTGGCGATGCCGCCCTGCAGGAAGCCGACATCGACGCTGTCGTCGGTCTTCAGCCGGCGCAGGTTCTCGACGGCGCCGGAGGAGGGGCGCAGCTCGACCTCGATGCCGTCCTGGGACAGTTTTTCCCGGTAGCGTTCGCCGAAATAATGGTAGGCCCCGCCGGGCGCCCCGGTGCTGATGACGATCTTCTTGGGCGGCGCCGGGCGGACGAACTGCCAGGCCAGCGCAAAGGCCGCGGCAATCAGCAAAAGGGCCGGCAGCGCGAAGATCAGCAGCTCGCGGCGGCTGGCGGAGGATGTGTCGAAACGGCGCATGGCGCGGGCATTCTGCGGGTGGGTGTCGGTGGGCTCAGGCCGCGCATCTTACGCCTGTTGCCGCGCACCTGCCGGGTGGCGTGGGCGCCTATCGGCGGGCGGCGCTTTGCGGTACAGTCCGCCCCCTTGAAAGTCTTGAATCCGCTGGATATTCCTGCCATGCCCCGCCTCTTGCTCGCTCCCATGGAAGGCCTCGCCGACGACGTGCTGCGTGAGGTGCTGACCCGCGTCGAGGGCTATGCCCACGCGGTGACGGAGTTCGCCCGGGTGTCGGGCTCGGTGCTGCCGGCGCGGGCCTTCACGCGGATCTCCCCCGAGCTGCGGGCGGGCAGCGCCACCTCCAGTGGCACGCCGGTGCGGGTCCAGCTGCTGGGGTCCGATCCGGCCTGCATGGCCGACAACGCGGCCCAGCTGGCGCGTCTCGACCCGGCCGGCATCGACCTTAACTTCGGCTGCCCGGCGCCCACGGTCAACCGCCACCGGGGCGGGGCGGCGCTGCTCGACGAGCCGGAGCTGCTCCACGCCATCGCCTGCGCGGTGCGCAAGGCGGTGCCGCGGCACATCCCCTTCACCGCCAAGATGCGCCTCGGCGTGGCCGACACCGGCAAGGCCCTCGACTGCGCCCGGGCCCTCGCCGACGGTGGCGTCGTTGGCCTGGTGGTCCATGCCCGCACCAAGAACGACGGCTACCGCCCGCCGGCCCACTGGGAATGGGTCGGGCGCATCGCCGACGCGGTGGCGGTGCCGGTGGTGGCCAACGGCGAGGTGTGGACCGAGGACGACTGGCGGCGCTGCCGGGCAGTGAGCGGCGCCACCGACGTGATGCTCGGCCGCGGCGCGGTGGCCGACCCCTTCCTGGTGCGACGTATCCGCGCCGGCGCCGACGCGCCCGCCGACCGCGCTGCCGAATGGGCCGAGCTGCAGCCCTTGATCGCCGAATTCTGGCTGCGGGTGCTGGCCAAGGTGGAGGCCCGCCACGCGCCGGGGCGCCTCAAGCAGTGGCTCAACCTGCTGCGCCGCAACTTTCCCCAGGCCGAAGCCCTGTATCGGGAGATCCGGCCCCAGGCCGACCCGCGGCTGATCGACCCCATCCTTGCCGGCCACGGCGTGCCGCTGCTGCGGGCAGCCGCGTAGAATTGCACCGATGTACGCCAATTCCCGCATCCCCGAAAGCGCCCAGCAGGGTGTTCACGAGCACCTCGCCGCGCTGGTGGCCAGGCACGCCAGCCACGAATTCCGCAAACCCGTCCTCGACTACAACAAGGCCGCCTTCGAGCAGAGCCTCGCCGGCTGGGACGGCAAGGCGCCGCTGATCCTCGACGCAGGCTGCGGCGTGGGCCACAGTACCATCCAGCTGGCGCGGGCCTTCCCCGACCACTGGGTGATCGGCGTCGACCAGTCCGAAGACCGCCTCACCCGCAAGAAGCCCTACCCGGATGCGCTGATGCCCACCAACATGGTCTTCGTGCGCGCCGACCTGGTGGACTACTGGCGCCTGATGGCCGAGGCCGGCATCCGCCTGGCGCGACATTACATCCTGTATCCCAACCCCTGGCCCAAGATCGGCCACCTGGCCCGGCGCTGGCACGCCCACCCGGTGTTCCCGTTCGTGCCGCGGCTGGGCGGGCGGCTGGAGTGCCGCAGCAACTGGAGCATCTACGTGGAAGAATTCAGCGCCGCCCTCGGCCTGCTTACAGGCCGGCCGGCGCCCGTCGAGGCCTTCGAGGCCCCGTCGCCGCTCACCCCTTTCGAACGCAAGTACCGGGATTCCGGCCAGACCCTTTACCGGTGTGTGGTGGAGCTCGATCACCTGGAGGAAAACCCGTCATGACCCAAGCCCAATCCATCCCCCTGTCCGAAGACGAACTCGAGCAGCTCGAAGAACTCCTCGTCTCCGACGACGTGCCCGCCGACTGCATGAACCTCGAGATGCTCGACGGCTACCTCGCCGCCATCGTCGCCTCGCCGCTGCCGATCCCGGTCGAAGACTGGCTGCCCGCGGTATGGACCGCCGACGAGGGCGAGGTGGGTTTCGGCTCCGGCAGCACCCTGCAGAAGGCCATCGAGCTGGTGCTGCGTTATTACAACGACCAGCTCGCCGCCATCGCCGACGAAGAAGGCGACGAGGAGGGCGAGGCCGAAGGCTGGCAGCCCTTCTGCTACGCCCAGGGCGGCGACGACGACCCGGCGATCGGCGAGGAGTGGACCAACGGCTTCGAGCAAGGCTTCGAGATGTGGCCCGCCGAGTGGCCCGACAAGGTGAGCGACACCGCCATCGCCGAGGAGCTGCTCGAGCTGATCCTCGGCCCCGAAGAAGAAGTCGCGGTGCCCGCCGATGCCGAAGCCCAGCTCGCCGAGCTCGAGCAGAAGGGCTTCGCGGTCCAGCACCTCTTCCAGAACTGGCGCGCCCTCGGCCTGCCGGCGCCCGAGCCCGTCGCGGTGAGCGCGGCCACCGCCGCCAAGAGCGGCCCGGGCCGCAATGAGCCTTGCCCCTGCGGCAGCGGCAAGAAGTACAAGAAGTGCTGCGGCGCCGCCTGACCCGTGGCTGACCCCTGCCTCTCGTGTGGCGCCTGCTGCGCCAGCTTCCGGGTGGACTTCCATGTCTCCGACCTGGAAAGCCAGCCCGGTGGCTGCGTGCCGGTGGCCCTGACGCTGCCGGTCACCGCCACCCTGTACCGCATGCGTGGCACCGACGACGGCCCGCCGCGTTGCATCGCGCTGGCCGGCGACATTGGCGGCGAGGTGCATTGCACGATCTACGACCGCCGCCCTGGGCCGTGTCGCGACTTCGCCCCCTACGCGGCGCTGGGCATCGGAGACGAGGGCTGCGCCCGCGCCCGCCGGCGCCACGGCCTGGTGCCCCTGGGCGAGTGAAAGCTGGGGCGAGTTTGCCTTCGGACACACTTTAGGGGTGCATTGGCAGGCCATTCGCCTTAGTCTCTCATCTCCTCAACATCAGTCAGGAGCACGACATGGGATTGCTGAGCTTTGTGCGTGAAGCAGGCGAGAAGCTGTTTGGGCGCAAGGAAGTCGAAGTGGCCGCTGCCGAGAGCGCCCAGGACAAGCTGGCCGACCTCAACCAGAAGGCCGCCGCCGCCATCGTCGCCTACATCGACAAGCAGGGCCTGGACACCAGCGCCCTCAACGTGAGCTTCGACGGTGCCAGCAGCACCGTGAGCGTCGCCGGCACCGTCGCCGACCAGGCTACCAAGGAAAAGGTGCTGCTGTGCTGCGGCAACGTGGATGGCGTCGACAAGGTGGACGACCAGCTCGCCGTCACCAACCCCGAGCCGCCGGCCACCTTCCACACCGTCGTGCGCGGCGACACCCTGTCGGCAATCGCCAAGGCCTGCTACGGCAACGCCAACGCCTACATGAAGATCTTCGAGGCCAACAAGCCGATGCTGAGCGACCCGAACAAGATCTACCCGGGCCAGGTGCTGCGCATTCCCGCCTGATCTGTCGGCTTTGCGCTGTTTGGCGGATTGTGTCGGCTCTGACACAATCCGCCAATGTTTTTTAATCAAACCGTAATCAACCGGAGCCTCAAGCCATGACCATCCGCTTTCCCGTCGAAGGGGAATTCATCCAGCTCGACCAGCTCCTGAAAGCCGCCGGCCTGTGCGGTTCCGGCGGTGAGGCCAAGCAGCGGGTCGCCGATGGCGACGTGTTCGTCGACGGGGAGATCGAGAACCGCAAGCGGGCCAAGCTGCGCCCGGGCCAGCGTGTCGACTTCGCCGGCGAGACCATCGAGCTCATCGCCGGCTGAGCAACCGCCTCAGGAAGAATGGATGTCGCCGTCGGCGTAGAGCCAGCGGCCGTCCACCCGCAGGAAGCGGCTCGTCTCGTGCAGGCGGTGGGCTCGCCCGCCGATCTTGTAGCGGGCCACGAACTCGACGACGGCGTGGGTCTCATCCGCCTGCTCGTGGCGGCGCACCTGCAGGCCCAGCCATCGGGTTAGCGAGTCTGCCGCCAGGTCGAGCGCTGCCGGCCGGAAATCCGGGTGCCAGGTGGCGAGCAGGTAGGCCTCCCTGCCCAGGGTGAAGGCGGTGTAGCGGGAGCGCATCAGGGCCTCGGCATCCGGCGCAGGGGCGTCGCCATCGATGTAGCGCCCGCAACAGGCGGCGTAGTCGGCAGGTTTGCCGCAGGGGCAGGCTTGGGGCATGGCGGAAGTCCGGTCGGGGAGGGCGCCCATTCTGGTCCGGCTGCCGGGCTGGCGGCAAGCGAAGGACGCGGGCGCGACCATGCAGTTTTCCGCGGCGAGGCCGTTAAAAGCCGCGGGAGACCGGCTTGCGCGGTGGCGCGCGGCTGAGCGTCTGACTCGATCACTGCCGGCCAGGCCACCGGGCCCCGGCGCACCCGTGGGTTAGGACATGGAAATCAAACGCTGGATGATGGGGATTCGCGGCAAGCTGATCGCGATCTTCGTCGTCATCAAGGTTTTGCCCCTGCTGGTGCTGGCCCTGGTGGCGTGGACCATGGCCCAGCGCCTCGGCGACACCGTCAGCCGGCAAGCCGGCGCGATGGCCGACTCGATGCTGGCGACCATCCGCCAGATGGGCGACGCGGCCACCGGCGATGCCATCAAGGCCCTCGACGACAGGGCGCGGGAAGGCATCGAACGCCTCACCACCGACACCGCCCGGGCGGTCGCCGGCTTTCTGTACGACCGGGATTCCGACATCCTCCAGGCCGCCCAGGTCGAGCCCGACGAGGCGGCCTACCGGCGTTTTCTCGCCTACCGTAGCCGCGCGGTGCACCGGCATGGCGTCTGGCGCCTGTCCGACGACCAGACCCGCTGGGAGAGCGCCGGCCCCGAGGGCTGGGACGAAGCCCTCTCGGCCGACGCGAGCCAGGCGTTGCCCGACAACGCCAAGGCCTTCAGCGCCCGCCCGCCTGAATACATCGGCGTCCCCGAGCAGCGCCCGCTCTTCGTCGAGATGAGCTTCATCGACACTAGCGGCCGCGAGCGCGTCAAGGTCACCACCGGCGAGCTGATGCCCAAGGCGCTGCGCGACGTCAGCCGGCCAGAGCAGACCTTCATCAAGGCCGAGCGCTACTGGCCCGAGCTGCAGAAGCTGAAGGCGGGCGAGATCTATGTCTCGGAGGTGATCGGTGCCTACGTGGGCAGCCGCGTCATCGGCCCCTACCTGCCGGCTTCGGCCAGGAAGGCCGGCATCGAGTTCAAGCCCGAGGAATCCGCCTACGCGGGCACCGAGAACCCCGTCGGGCGGCGCTTCCGCGGCATCGTGCGGTGGGCGACGCCGGTGCTCAAGGGCGGCCGCATCGTCGGCTACGTGAGCCTGGCGCTCGACCACGACCACATCCGCGAGTTCACCGACCACCTCAGCCCCACCGATTCGCGCTACACCGCGATCAACGACGCGATCGTCGGCAACTACGCCTTCATGTGGGACCACCGCAGCCGCAATATCTCGCACCCGCGGGATTACTTCATCGTCGGCTACGACCCGGCCACCGGCCAGCAGGTCACGCCCTGGATGGACCAGGGGCTCTACGAGGCCTGGCAGGCGTCCGGCAAGCCGTCCCAGGACTTCCTCGCCGGCGTCACGCCCTTCGACGGGCAGTCCCTCAAGAAGAAGCCCGCCGTCGCCCAGGTGAAGGCCGGCACCGTGGCGCTCGATTGCCGCTACCTCAACTTCTCGCCCCAGTGCGCAGGGTGGAACCAGCTCACCGAGCAGGGCGGCTCGGGCTCGTTCGCGATTTTCTTCTCGGGCCTCGACAAGCTCACCACCGCCGCGGCGATCCCCTATTACACCGGCCAGTACGGCTATTCGCGGCGGGGCTTCGGCTTCGTCACGATCGGTGCCAATGTGGACGACTTCCACCGCGCGGCGACCGAATCGGCCAAGCGCATCGGCCAGGCCATCACCGAGACCGACAAGGAGTTCCAGCAGAAGCGCGAAGCCCTGCGCGGCGACATCCGCAGCAACCTCGCCCAGACCGCCGGCGCGCTGACGCTGTCGACGCTGGTGATGGTGGTGCTGGTGATCATCGTGGCGATCTGGATGGCCCAGTTCATCACCCGCCGCATCACCAGCATGATCGACGGGCTCGGCCGCTTTCAGGCCGGTGATCTGTCCCACCGGCTGCAGGCCCGCTCGGCCGACGAGATGGGCGAGCTGGCGCGCTCCTTCAACCGAATGGCCGACACGGTGCAGGAGTCCTTCAAGCGCTCCGAGGACGGCCGGGCCCGGGCCGAGGAGGCCAACAAGCTCAAGTCGGACTTCCTTGCCAACATGTCCCACGAGCTGCGCACGCCCCTCAACGGGATCCTCGGTTATTCCGAGCTGCTGGAGGTCGAACTCGAAGACCCGGCCCAGCAGGAGTACGCGGCCAGCATCCACGCCTCGGGGCAGCACCTGCTCGACATCGTCAACGACCTGCTGGACCTCGCCAAGATCGAGGCCGGACGGATGGAACTCAAGCCGGCCGAGCTCGAGATTGCCCGCCTGGTGGCCGACCTGATCGGTGCCCATCGTGCCCACGCCCAGGGCAAATCACTTGCGCTCACGTTTGCACTGGCGGACGATCTGCCCGCGCAACTGACGACCGACCCGCAGCGGCTCAGGCAGATCATCAACAATCTCTTGAACAATGCGATCAAGTTCACCCAAAATGGCGGCGTCGAACTGAAGGTGCGCCGGGTTGGCGATGGGCTCGCCTTCGATGTCCACGATTCCGGCCCGGGGATTCCGCCCGAAGCCCAGGACGCCATCTTCGAGAAGTTCCGTCAATTGGATCAGTTCATCACGCGTGACCACGGCGGCACCGGCCTGGGCCTTGCCCTGGCCCGGGAGCTTGCCCATCTGCTCGGCGGCGAACTCAGCGTCGAATCCCGTGCCGGTGAAGGCAGCATCTTCACGCTGACGCTCCCCATCGCGGGCCCTTCCACCCCCTCCACCTGACAGGCAGCGGCCCATGAGCGCTACGTCATCACCGGCTCCCCGACGCGTCCTCGTCGTGGACGACAACGCAATCAATCGCCGGCTCGCGATGGCCTTCGTCAAGCGGCTCGGCTTCGTGACCGAAGAGGTCGAGGACGGCGCTTCCGCCCTCGACAGGCTGGCTTCGAGCCCCTTCGACGTGGTGTTCCTCGACATCAGCATGCCGGGCATGTCGGGTGAGGAGGTGCTCGCCCGGCTCCGCGCCGACCCCCGGTTCAGCGGGCTCCACGTCATCGCCTACACCGCCCACGCGCTCCCCGAAGAAAAGCAGCGCCTGATCGACGCCGGCTTCGACGACCTGCTGATCAAGCCGATCTCGCTGAAGTCGGTCGAGATCGCGCTGGCGGATTTTCTGCAGGCTTGAAGAGCGGCGGGTAGGGGGTTAAAGGCGTAACATAAACGGCTGAGCAAATTTGGATTGTGCGATCGCACAATTCCTGAGGTTTAAAATATAATATATATAAGACTGAATTTTGCTCGAAAAGCCGTATCAGTCTCAGAGGGAGAGGCGTCTGCGGTCGCACAAGGGCCGGGGCGCCAGCCGAAACACCGTCACGTAACCACCGTCTAGGAAGGATCTACCCATGCTTGAAGCCTACCGTCAGCATGTTGCCGAGCGCGCCGCTCTTGGCATCCCGCCGCTGCCCCTGTCGAAGCAGCAAACCCAAGCCCTGGTCGAACTGCTGCAGAATCCCCCGGCCGGTGAAGAGGCCTTCCTGGTGGAGCTGCTGACCTACCGCGTTCCCGCCGGCGTTGACGATGCCGCCAAGGTGAAGGCCGAGTTCCTGGCCAAGGTCGCCAAGGGCGAACTCGCCTGCGGCCTGGTTTCCAAGGTCAAGGCCACCGAGCTGCTGGGCACCATGCTGGGCGGCTACAACGTCAAGCCGATGATCGACCTGCTGGGCGACGCCGAATGCGGTGCGACCGCGGCCGAAGGCCTCAAGAAGACCCTGCTGGTCTTCGACTACTTCCACGACGTCGCCGAGCTGGCCAAGGCCGGCAACGCCAACGCCAAGGGCGTGATGCAATCCTGGGCCGACGGCGAGTGGTTCACCTCCCGCCCCGAAGTCCCGGCCAGCCAGAAGCTGACCGTCTTCAAGGTCACCGGCGAAACCAACACCGACGACCTGTCGCCCGCGCCGGACGCCTGGTCCCGCCCCGACATCCCGCTGCACGCGCTGGCCATGCTCAAGAACCCGCGTCCGGGCATCGAAGCCGACGAGCCGGGCGCCCGCGGCCCGATCAAGCAGCTCGAGGCGCTGGCCGCCAAGGGCAACCTGATCGCCTACGTCGGCGACGTGGTCGGCACTGGTTCCTCCCGCAAGTCCGCCACCAACTCCGTGCTGTGGTTCACCGGCGAGGACATCCCCTTCGTCCCGAACAAGCGCTTCGGCGGCGTGTGCCTGGGCTCCAAGATCGCTCCGATCTTCTTCAACACCATGGAAGACGCGGGCGCGCTGCCCATCGAGATCGACGCCGGCCAGATGGACATGGGCGACGAGATCGAGCTGAAGGTTGACGGCACCACCGGCAAGGTCACCGCCACCAAGAACGGCGCCACCATCGCCGAATCCCAGCTCAAGACCCTCGTCATCCTCGACGAAGTCCGCGCTGGCGGCCGTATCCCGCTGATCATCGGCCGTGGCCTCACCACCAAGGCCCGCGAAGCCCTGGGCCTGCCCCCGTCCACCCTGTTCCGCCTGCCCCAGAACCCGGCCGACAACGGCAAGGGCTTCTCGCTGGCGCAAAAGATGGTCGGCCGCGCCTGTGGCCTGCCGGAAGGCCAGGGCGTCCGCCCGGGCACCTACTGTGAGCCCAAGATGACCACCGTCGGCTCCCAGGACACCACCGGCCCGATGACCCGCGACGAGCTCAAGGACCTGGCCTGCCTCGGCTTCTCCGCCGACCTGGTGATGCAGTCCTTCTGCCACACCGCCGCCTACCCGAAGCTGGTCGACGTGCGCATGCACCGCGAGCTGCCGTCCTTCATCTCCACCCGTGGCGGCGTGTCCCTGCGCCCGGGCGACGGCGTGATCCACTCCTGGCTCAACCGCCTGCTGCTGCCCGACACCGTCGGCACCGGTGGCGACTCCCACACCCGCTTCCCGATCGGCATCTCCTTCCCGGCCGGCTCCGGCCTGGTGGCTTTTGCCGCCGCCACCGGCGTGATGCCCCTCGACATGCCCGAATCGGTGCTGGTCCGCTTCAAGGGCACGATGGCCGACGCCACCGCCCGCGGCATCACCCTGCGTGACCTGGTCAACGCGATCCCGCTGTACGCCATCAAGGCCGGCCTCCTGACCGTCGAGAAGAAGGGCAAGAAGAACGTCTTCTCCGGCCGCATCCTCGAAATCGAAGGCCTGCCCGACCTCAAGGTCGAACAAGCCTTCGAGCTCTCCGATGCCGCCGCCGAGCGTTCGGCTGCCGCCTGCTCGGTGCAGCTCAACAAGGCCCCGATCGTCGAGTACATGCGCTCCAACATCACCCTGATGAAGTGGATGATCGCCGAAGGCTACGAGGATGCCCGCACCCTCAAGCGCCGCATCAAGGCCATGGAAGACTGGATCGAGAACGGCGTGCTGCTGCAGCCGGACGCCAACGCCGAATACGCCGCGGTGATCGAGATCGACCTGGCCGACGTGACCGAGCCGATCCTGGCCTGCCCGAACGACCCGGACGACGTCAAGGTGCTGTCCGAAGTCCAGGGCGACAAGATCGACGAAGTGTTCATCGGCTCGTGCATGACCAACATCGGCCACTTCCGCGCCGCGGGCAAGGTGCTGGACGGCAAGTCCGACATCCCGACCCGCCTGTGGATCGCCCCGCCGACCAAGATGGATGCCCTCATCCTCACCGAAGAAGGCTACTACTCCGTCCTCGGCAAGGCCGGCGCCCGCATGGAAATGCCGGGCTGCTCGCTGTGCATGGGCAACCAGGCGCAGATCCGCAAGGGTTCCACCGCGGTGTCCACCTCGACCCGTAACTTCCCGAACCGCCTGG
>JAKLLM010000039.1 GCA_023150125.1 Zoogloea sp. | reverse complement strand
GCCGCTTCGTGTTGTTGCTCGTCCTGCGCCGCTGTCACGCTGTGGCCTGTCGTGTCTGAAAAGTGCGGCATTTTAGCGCCCCGCGCGCCATATCCCAATGCGGGGCAGCGGCCCGGCTTGATAGCGGGCAAGCCGGGCCGCCATTTCAGGTGGACAGCATGGCCTGGTGCTTGCTGCCGAGGCCCAGGTAGGCCTCGACCACCCGCGGGTCGTCGGCGAGCTCGCGCGCCGGGCCTTGCATCGCCACCGCGCCCATCTCGAGCACGTAGGCGTAGTCGGCCACCTGCAGCGCGGCGCGGGCGTTCTGCTCGACCAGCAGGATCGACACCCCGCGGTCGCGCAGCCCGCTGATGATGCGGAAGATCTCGCGCACGATCAGCGGCGCCAGACCCAGGCTGGGCTCGTCGAGCATCAGCAGCTTGGGCTTGCCCATCAGCGCGCGGCCGATGGCGAGCATCTGGCGCTCGCCGCCCGACATGGTGGCCGCCGCCTGGCTGCGCCGCTCGGCGAGGCGCGGGAACAGCGCGAAGACCTCCTCCATCGTCTGCGCCTGGTCGCGGTGGCCCTTGCGGAAGCGCTGGAAGGCGCCCAGCAGCAGGTTGTCCTCGACGCTCATCTCGCCAAACAGGTCGCGCTTCTCGGGCACCAGCGCGAGGCCCTGGATGACCCGCTTCTCCACGTTGGCCGCGCGCTGCACGTGGCCGTCGAAGTCGATGTGCCCGCTGGACGGCAGCAGCCCCATGATGGCCGCCAGGCTGGTCGTCTTGCCGGCGCCGTTGGGGCCGATCACGGTGACGATCTGCCCGGCGCCCACCTCGAGGCTGATGTTGTGGATGGCCTCGACCTTGCCGTAGTTCACCCGCAAGTCCTGCACCTTCAGCAACGCGCTCATTCCACACCTCCCAGGTAAGCCGCCAGCACCCGCTCGTCCTGCTGGATCTCCTCCGGCAGCCCTTCGGCGATCTTCTGCCCGAATTCCATCACCACGATGCGATCCACCAGGCCCATCACGAAGTCCATGTCGTGCTCCACCAGCAGGATCGCCACCCCCTCGGCTTTCAGCTTTCTGAGCAGCTCGGCGAGGGCTTCCTTTTCCTTGAAGCGCAGGCCGGCGGCCGGCTCGTCGAGGAGCAGCAGCGACGGGTCGGCGGCCAGGGCGCGGGCGATCTCGATGATGAGCTGCTGCCCCAGGGCCAGCGAGCCGGCCTCGTCGTGCATGTGGGCCTCGAGGCCGACGCGCCGGATCTGCCGCGCCGCTTCGGCGAGCAGGCGTTCCTCCTCCGGGCGCTCCATCCGCCAGGCCGACGGGAAGACCCCGCCGCTGCCGCGCAGGTGGGTGCCGATGGCCACGTTCTCGAGCACGCTCATCTTCGGCAACAGGCGCACGTGCTGGAAGCTGCGGCTCATGCCCAGGCGGGCGATCTCGCGGGAGTCGCGGCCGGTCACCACCTGGCCGGCAAACACGATCTCGCCGGAGGTGGGCGTATCGACGCCGGATATCTGGTTGAACATGGTGCTCTTGCCGGCGCCGTTGGGGCCGATCAGGGCCAGGATCTCGCCGGCCTTCATGCTGAAGTTCATGTCCTTGTTGGCCACCAGGCCGCCGAAGCGCCGGGTGACGTCCTTCACTTCCAGGATCACCTCGCCCCGCGCCGGCAGCGTGCGCCGGGGCAGCGCGGCGGCGCTGTCGACGATCACCTTGGGCGCGGCCTTCACCCGGAACAGGCGCAGCAGCGCCGGCCACATGCCCTCGCGGGCGCGGTGCAGGATGAGCAGCAGGAGCAGGCCGAAGACGATGATCTCGAAATTGCCGGCGTGGCCGAACAGCCTCGGCAGCCAGTCCTGCAGCCACTGGTTGAGCAGGGTCACCAGGCCGGCGCCGATCACCGCGCCCCACACGTAGCCGGCGCCGCCGACCACCGCCATGAAGAGGTACTCGATGCCGTGGTGCAGCCCGAAGGGCGACGGGTTCACCAGCCGCTGCATGTGGGCATACAGCCAGCCGGCGGCGCAGGCGTGCAGCGCGGCGATCACGAAGATCACGATGCGCGAGCGGGACGTATCCACGCCCATCGCCTCGGCCATCACCACGCCGCCCTTCAGCGCCCGGATCGCCCGCCCCTCGCGGGAATCGAGCAGGTTGTGGGTGGTGATCACCGCCGCCAGCACGAAGGCCCAGATCAGGTAGTAGATCTCGCCACCTTCGTCGAGGCTGATGCCGGCGATGCTGATCGGCGGCAGGCCCGAGATGCCGCTCTGGGCGCCCAGGAAGTCCAGCGTGCCGAACAGGAAGTACAGGCTGATGCCCCAGGCGATGGTGCCCAGCGGCAGGTAATGGCCCGACAGCTTGAGCGTCAGCGAACCGAGCAGCAGCGCGATAAGGCCGGTGATCACCAGCCCCGCCGCCAGCGCCAGCCACGGCGAGGCGCCGGCCCAGGCGATCCAGCCCGGCAGGCTCGCCGAGGTGGTGAGCACCGCGGTGGTGTAGGCCCCGACGCCGACGAAGGCGGCCTGGCCGAAGGACGTCAGCCCGCCCACGCCGGTGAGCAGCACCAGGCCCACGGCCACCAATGCCGAGATCCCGATGTAGTTGAGCAGGGTGACGTAGTAAGGCGGCAGCAGCACCGGCACGACGGCCAGCACGGCAAAGAGCGCAAGCAACTGGACGATGCGTTTCATTCTTCATCCTCCACGTGATGACTGTTGAAGGAGCGCCACAGGAGCACCGGGATGATCAGCGTGAACACCAGCACCTCCCTGAAGGCGCTGGCCCAGAACGACGAGAAGGATTCCAGCAGCCCCACCAGCACAGCCCCGGCCGCCGCCAGCGGGTAGCTCGCCAGCCCGCCGATGATCGCGGCGACGAAGCCCTTCAGCCCGATCAGGAAGCCCGTGTCGTAGTAGATGGTGGTGATCGGCCCGATCAGCACCCCGGAGAACACCCCCAGCAGCGCCGCCAGTAAAAAGGTGAGCTTGCCGGCGACCACCGGCGAGATCCCCATCAGCTTGGCGCCGGAGGGGTTCACCGCAGTGGCCCGCAGCGCCTTGCCATACAGGCTGCGCGTGAAGAAGGCCGCCAGCCCGACGATGAAGGCCAGCGAAGAGCCCACCACCCACAGGGTCTGCAGGTTGATCGAGACCTCGCCGAAGGTGAGGCTGCCCTCCGAGAAAGGCGTCGTGCGTGCGCCCTCGGCGCCGAAGAACACCAGCCCCAGCCCGGTGAGGATCAGATGCACCGCCACCGAGGCGATCAGCAGCACCAGCACGCTGGTCTCGGCGATCGGCTGGTAGGCGATGCGGTAGATCATCGGGCCCAGCGGCACCAGGATCGCCAGCGTCAGCGCGATCTGCAGCACCATCGGCAGGCCGCCCGGCTCCACCGCGTGGAGCAGCGCCGCCAGCGCCAGCGGGTAGGCCAGGTTCCAGCCGAACAGGCTGCCGAGGCCTTCGGTGTCGCGGTCGCGCAGCCGGGCCAGGCCGTCGACGACGGCCACGATGGCCCCCATCGCCACCAGCAGCCACACCGTGGCCGGCACCTTGCCCGCCTGCAGCATCGCCAGCGTGAGCGCCCCGAAGGCGACGAACTCGCCCTGGGGAATGAAGATCACCCGCGTGACCGAGAAGATCAGCACCAGGGCCAGCGCTAGCAGGGCATAGATCGCCCCGCTGCTCACCCCGTCCTGACCGAGTATCAAAACGATTCCTGCGTCCAAAGCCGCCCCCTTTTTTCCATGACCACCAAGATGGGCCACCGCCGGCATCGCTGCGAACGCGACGCTCTTGTCCGGGCACCCTCCTCCCACAGAAAATATTTTATACGATACTTTTTGATCTAAAAAGATCTTTTTTGATATTCGTCGTCGCGCAAAACATATCCGATACTTTCATCGGGCCCTCAGCAGATGTCGGCAGCCCCACTCGACAGCCCTTTTCAGGCCTCCCCAAAACGCCCGCGGCGCGAGCCGATGCAGCGCACAAGTGCCGCCCTCCAGCCGGGCGAAAAGTTGCCGTTGTTAAGGGCAATCCACACTTTGATGCGTTGCAGCAAAGTGATAGGCTTTTACTACGGGCTACCCCGTCATCACACGAGTCACACCATGAGTGAAGTTGACCTGAAAAAATTCTTCCTCGAAGAAGTGCGCCTCTTCGAGAACTTCGCCGCCGACAAGGTCGACCTGATCGTCGCCCAGTCACAACTGACCACCTTCGAAGGCAACGAGGCGATCCTCGAGACCGGCGACGAGAGCAAGTACATGGGCATCCTGATCAGCGGCCACGCCGAGATCTCGGTGACCGACAAGACCGGCACCCGCACCGTGATCAGCCAGCTCGCCAAGGGCGACGTGTTCGGCGTGATGTCCACCCTCACCGGTGAGCGCATGTCCGCCGACGTGATCGCCGGCACCCGCTGCCTCGTGCTGCTGATGCCCTACGACGTCTTCAGCACCCACGTGCTGAGCAACCCGAAGGCCGTCACCTACCTCTCGCGCCTGCTGCTCGACCGCATGCGCCACTTCTCCACCGACATCCTCAACGCCCAGACCGGCGGCCCCGCCAAGGCCGACGACCCCTACGCCCTGTCGCTGCACAGCGACACCCCGGGCAAGGTGCTGGCCCTCAACGTGGGCCTCAGCCAGATCCACTTCGGCATCTACGACACCCGCGACCTGGGCTCCGACGTGCACGGCATCATCGACACCTCCGATGCCGCCTCCGCCCACGTCAAGGTGATGGTGGGCACCCAGAGCCGCACGCTGGTGCGCGACGCCTTCCCGCTGGCCGAGCTGTTCCAGGTGATGCAGGAATCCACCCGCCTGCTCGGCGACGCCTTCGCCTTCCACCCCGAGGAAGTCACCGCGGTCGGCCACCGGGTCGTCCACGGCGGCAGCAAGTTCACCAGCTCGGTCGTCATCACCCCGCAGGTGATCGGCGAGATCGAGGCCCTGTCGGTGTTCGCCCCGCTGCACAACCCGGTGAACCTCGACGGCATCCGGATCGCCATGCAGCGCCTGCCGGGCGTGCCTCACGTGGCGGTCTTCGACACCGCCTTCCACCAGACCCTGCCGCCCTACGCCTACCTCTACGGCCTGCCTTACGAGCTGTACAAGAACGAAGGCATCCGCCGCTACGGCTTCCACGGCAGCTCGCACCGCTACGTGTCGCTGAAGGCCGCCGAGGTGCTCAAGCGGCCGCTGGGCGAGCTCGAGATCGTCTCCTGCCACCTGGGCATCGGCGCCTCGCTGTGCGCCATCGACCACGGCCGCTCCGTCGACACCACGATGGGCATGACGCCCACCGACGGCCTGATAATGCCCAGCCGCTCCGGCAGCATCGACCCCGCGGTGATGATCCACCTGATGGAACACCACGGGATGAACACCGAGGAGCTCTCCCGCCTCATCAACAGCGAGAGCGGCCTGAAGGGCATCTCCGGCATCTCCAGCGACATCCACGACATCGAGACCGCCGCCAGCGAGGGCCACCACCGCGCCCTGCTGGCCCACAAGGCCTTCTGCTACCAGGTGCGCAAGAACATCGGCGCCTACGTGGCGGCGATGGGCGGCATCGACGTGCTGGCCTTCACCGGCGACATCGGCGAGACCAGCGCCACCGTGCGCAGCCTGGCCTGCCAGGGCCTCGGCTACATGGGCATCAAGCTCGACGAGGAGAAGAACCGCAACCTCGGCAAGATGGGCGACTGGGCGATCATCTCGGCCGACGATTCGCCGGTCACCATCCTGGTCATCGCCAACGACGACGAACGCCTGGTGGCCTGGGAAACCCTGCGCGCCATCGAGCGCAACGCCCTCATCATGGCCGTGCGCGAAGACCCGGCCGAGGCGTCGATCCCCATCGAGATCTCGGCCCACCACGTGCACCTCTCCCAGGCCGACGTGGACAAGCTCTTCGGCCCCGGCCACCAGCTGACCCCCGAGCACGAGCTGTCGCAGCCCGGCCAGTTCGCCTGCGCCGAGAAGGTGCACCTGGTCGGCCCCAAGGGCCGCATCGCCAACGTCCGCGTGCTCGGCCCGACCCGCAAGGAAACCCAGGTCGAGATCGCGATGACCGAGCAGTTCAAGGTCGGCATCCAGCCGCCGATCCGCGAATCCGGCGACCTGGCCAACACCCCGGGGATCACCCTCGAAGGCCCCTTCGGCAGCACCACCATCGAGCGCGGCGTGATCTGTGCCCAGCGGCACATCCACATGACGCCCGAAGACGCGATGCGCTTCCACGTGCGCGACAAGTACATCGTGCGCGTGCGGGTCGAGGGCGAGCGGGAGCTGATCTTCGGTGACGTGGTGGTGCGCGTGAACCCGGCCTACCGGCTGGCCATGCACATCGACACCGACGAGGGCAACGCCGCCAACATCCGCACCGGCATGCTGGGTTACATCGAAGAGATCCAGTCGCGCCACTGAAAGGCGCACATAAACCTAAGCGCAGCCCGATCTCGCGACTCCGGTGCTCGCTGTACTCAAGTACAGCTCCGCACCTCATCGCGACCTCGGGCTGCTCGCTACGGTTTCTGCGCGCCTTTCGGCTCGGTAGCTGACATAAAAGAAACGCCCTTGCGGGCTGGCCATCACTTGGCGGGCACGCAAGGGCGTTTGTTCGTGGGTGGAGCGCCGCGCCTCGCGCTGCTACTTGAACCCGACCACCGCCATCTTGCGCCGCAGAAAGGCGATCTGGGTCTGCAGGGGCAGGCCCTTGGGGCACACGTCGTGGCAGCCGAGCAGGCTCATGCAGCCGAACACGCCGTTGTCGTCGCCGATGAGCTCATAGAAATCCTCGTCGCTGCGCTCGTCCCGGGGGTCGAGGCGGAAGCGGGTGATCTTGTTGAGGCCGACCGCGCCGACGAAGTCCTCGCGCATCCGCAGGGTGCCGCAGCCGGCCACGCAGCAGCCGCATTCGATGCAGCGGTCGAGCTCGTAGATGGCCTCGGCGAGCTCCGGCTCCATCGGCGCCTCGAGGGCGGTGAGCTCGGGCTGCTGCTGGCGGTGGATCCAGGTTTCGAGCCGCTCGGCGGTGCCGCGCATCCACTTGCCGGTGTTCACCGAGAGATCGCCGATCAGCTCGAAGACCGGCAGCGGCGCCAGCGTGATGGTGGCGCCGAGATCCTTGGTGAGGGTGCGGCAGGCGAGGCCCGGCCGGCCGTCGATGAGCATCCCGCAGCTGCCGCAGATGCCGGCGCGGCAGACGAAGTCGAACTGCAGCGAAGGGTCGAGGTTCTGGCGGATCTCGTTGAGGGCGATGAAGAGGGTCATGCCCTCGCCCTCCTCGATGGCGAAATCCTGCCACTCGGGCTCGACGTGGGTACCGGGAGCGCTGCGCAGGATGCGCAGCGTGAGGCAGCGGGGCTTGGCCGGGGCGCTCATCAATGCCCTCCCCGCACGACGTTGCGCAGGCCGTCCCAGCCCTGGGCGTGGTGGCCGGGGGCGACGCTGATGCGCCGGCCCAGCTCGCGGACGAAGGTGGTGCAGGGCACGCCGGGCCGGCCGTCGATCAGCACGCTGCAGGTGTTGCAGGCGCCCGCGTGGCACACGAAGGCCTCTTCGAGATGAGCCGGGAAAGCCTTGCCTGCCTGCTTGAGGGCACACAGCAGGCTCATGCCTTCGGTTTCGATGAGTTCGAATTCGGATTGGGCACCGCCAGCATCGGCGACGACCAGGGTGAGGATGCGGACGTGGGGCAAGGGGGCGTTCACGGTGTATCTCCCAGCCTTTCGTTGCGGCCCCGGTAGGGTTCCGGGACCAGGTGTTCGAAGGGCATCAGGGCCTGTTGCAGGGTGTAGCGGTCGGCGTGGCCGAAGGCTGACCGGATGGCGGCGATCTCGGCGGCGCGGGCCTCGGTGGCCGGGTGGTCGATGGCGTCCTTCGCGCCGTAGCCGCGCCAGCCGGGGGGCAGCTCCATGCGCGTCACGTCGAGGGGTTCGTAGGCCAGGGTCGGCAGCGTGTCGCCGGCATCGGGCCAGCGGGCCAGGGTGCGCTTGAGCCAGTCGGCGTCATTGCGCCGGGGGTGGTCTTCGCGGTAGTGGGCGCCGCGGCTCTCGGTGCGCTGGAGGGCGCCGTAGGCCACGCAGAGGGCGAGTTTCAACATCTTCTGCACCCGGTAGGCGGTGACCAGCTCCGGGTTGGCGCCGGGCCGCCGGGTTGCGATACCGATGCTGCGGCTCCTGACCAGCAGTTGCTGCAGCTCCTCGACGGCGGCTTCGAGCAGGTCGCCGCGGCGGAAGATGCCCACCTTGTCGGTCATGATGCTCTGCATGCGGGCCATCAGCGCCGTGGCGTTCTCGCTGCCGTCGCCGTAGAGGAGAGTGTCGATCCGGGCCTGCTCGCGTTCGAGGAATTCCCGCACGAGGGCAGTGGACACCTGCAGGTCGCCCGCGGAGGATTCCACGAAGTCGGCCATTGTCTCGCCGACGATCATGCCCGCGACCACGGTTTCCGCCACCGAATTGCCACCCAGCCGGTTGAAACCGTGGAGGTCCCAGCAGGCCGCCTCGCCGCAGGCGAACAAGCCCGCGAGCCGGGTGGACTGGCCGCTGGCGTCGGTGCGGATGCCGCCCATCGAATAATGCTGGGCCGGGCGCACCGGGATCAGGTCGCGCGCCGGGTCGATGCCCAGGAAATGCTGGCAGATCTCCTTCACCTCGCGCAGGCGGCCGTCGATGTGGGCCTTGCCGAGCAGGGTGATGTCCAGCCACAGGTGCTCTCCAAAGCGGCCCTTGACCCCGTGGCCGGCGCGGATGTGCTGCTCCATCCGGCGCGACACCACGTCGCGGGACGCGAGCTCCTTCTTCTCGGATTCGTAGTCGGGCATGAAGCGGTGGCCCGCGGCGTCGCGCAGCAGCCCGCCGTCGCCCCGGCAGCCTTCGGTGACGAGGATGCCCGCCGGCACGATGGTGGTCGGGTGAAACTGCACTGCCTCCATGTTGCCCAGCTCGGCAACGCCGGTCTCGAGGGCAATCGCCGCGCCGATACCCTCGTTGATCACCGCGTTCGAGGTGACCCGGTAGATCCGCCCGAAGCCGCCGGTGGCGATGCAGGTGGCGCGGGCGATGTAGGCCGACAGCTCGCCACTGACCAGGTTGCGCACGATGGCGCCGTGGCAGCGGCCGGCGTCGTGGATCAGCGCGATGGCCTCGCAGCGCTCATGGACCGGGATCGACTCGGCCACCGCCTGGTCGCTCACCGCGTAGAGCATGGCGTGGCCGGTGCCGTCGGACACAAAGCAGGTGCGCCACTTCTTGGTGCCGCCGAAGTCGCGGGCGGCGATCAGGCCGTGGGCCTCGGGGCGCTCGCGGAGCGTGACCCGCCGGCCGTCCATCACCACCTCGCGCTCGCCGGCCTTGACGCGGTTCCAGGGCACGCCCCAGGCGGCCAGCTCGCGCACGGCCTGGGGCGCGGTGTGGGCGAAGAGCCGCGCCACCTCCTGGTCGCAGCCCCAGTCGGAGCCGCGCACGGTGTCTTCGAAGTGCACGTCCTCGTTGTCGCCGGCGCCCCGGGCGGTGTTGCCGAGGCTGGCCTGCATGCCGCCCTGGGCCGCCGCCGAGTGGGAACGCTTGGGCGGCACCAGGCTGAGGATGATCACCTCGTGGCCACGGCGCCGGGCGCCCACCGCCGCCCGCAGCCCCGCCAGCCCGCCGCCGACCACCAGGACATCGGTGTAAACGATGCGCATGCTCAGCGCTCCCTAAGGTTCAGTGCCGCCTGCACGCCGGATGCCCCCTCGCCCGGGGTCGCGCCCGGAACGTAGGGCTCCCCGGCCCGGTCGGCGTGGGCGATACCCAGCTGCACGTAGGCCAGCAGGGTCACCAGCCCGAGCCCGAGGAAGAACAGGCTGAAGCCGGTCTTCACAATGCGCAGGCGCCGCCGCCCGGCCGCCGGGTCGCGCCCCTCCAGCCAGCCCCACTTGAGGGCCAGGCGGTAGAGGCCGATGCTGCCGTGCACCTCGACCATGAACAGCAGCAGCAGATAGAGCGGCCACAGGCTGCCCGTCCAGATGCGGTCGGCGGATTCATAGGGGCCGATCGCCGCCGGATGGGTGAGCATGCCGTAGAGGTGCACGCTGCCGAGGAAGAACAGCGCAAAGCCCGTCCACAGCTGTATCCACCACAGGCCGGTGTCGCCGTGGCGCAGCTGCGCCTTGTGGGCCGCAAAAACCTTGTACTGGCGGAAGCTGGCCGGAAACTTGCGCATCGCCAGCCAGGCATGAAGCACGAAGACCGCCAGCACCGCGCCGACCACGCACGACACGACCCACGGCTGGGGCGTGCCGAACAGCCGGCCGGCCTCGAAGAAGCGGGCGACGGTGTAGAAGGTGTCGTGGCTGATCAGGATCGACGACACGAAGAACATGTGCGCGACGAGAAACAGCGCCAGGAACAGGCCCGACGCGCTTTGCAGCATGTCGAGCCGCGCCGGCCAGCGGCTCTTGCGGGCCCGGGCCGGTGCGGCCGTGGTGCCCCGGGCCCGCGTGGGCGCCTCGACGGGCGCCAGCGCAGCCGGTTCGGCGAGCGCCTGATGTTCGAGAGAACGATTCATGATGAGAAGACCGCAGCAGTCACCCCGGTACGGGGCGCAAACCGGCGAGGCCGGGAGGGCCACCCAGCCCCTTCCGCTCTCTGCCGACACGCTTTGTCTCCTCGCGGCCTGTTATGGCCGGCTTGTTTTGCTTCAATGTAGCACAGATTTATTGCACCGCAGCATGACAAACGCCCCGTCACTCACCACACCGGAACCCGCCCGCCCCGACGCGGGTTACACTGCGGGCCCGCAGCCCCTCCAACGAATCATGCAGATCTGGATAGACGCCGACGCCTGCCCGGCGGTCATCAAGGACATCGTTTTCCGCGCCGCCGAGCGCCTCGAGATCACCACCACCCTGGTCGCCAACCGCATGCTGCGCACGCCGCCGTCGCGCTTCATCCGGGCCATCCAGGTGCCGGCCGGCTTCGACGTGGCCGACCGCCACATCGTCGATCAGGTGGCGGCCGGCGACCTGGTGATCACCGCCGACATCCCGCTGGCCGCGGCTGTGCTGGAACGCCAGGCCCACGCCCTCAACCCGCGGGGCGAGATGTATTCGGCCGCCAACATCGCCGAGCGCCTGGCGATGCGCAACTTCATGGAAGAACTGCGGGAAAGCGGCGTGCAGACCGGCGGCCCGGCCGCCTTCAGCGCGGGCGACCGGCAGGCCTTCGGGGCCGCGCTGGACCGCTTTCTGGCCTGCCGCTCATGAGACGCCGCCGGACGGGGTGAGCCGGGCCGGCCGGGCACAGCCGTCGTCGATGCCGTCCAGCTCGATCTGAAAGGTCGGGTGATGGATGTGGAAGCGCTGCTCGAGGCCCTCGGCCAGCGTGACGACGAAGGCATCGCCCGGGTGGCCGGCCGGCATCACGAGATGCGCGGTGAGCGCCACGTCGGAGGTGCCGAGGGCCCACACGTGGAGGTCATGCACGTCGACGACGCCCGGCTGGGCGCGCAGCCAGGCGTGCACCTCGACGAGGTCGATGCCCTCCGGGACACCGTCGAAAGCCAGGTGCAGCGACTGCCGGAACAAACCCCAGGTGCCGAGCACGATCACCACCGCGATCACCAGGCTCACCAGCGGGTCGAGCCAGCCCCAGCCGAACTGCAGGTAGAGCAGGCCGGCGACGACCACCCCCAGCGACACCAGCGCGTCACCCGCCATGTGCAGGAAGGCGCCACGCACATTGAGTTCGGACTTGCGGCCCGCCATGAACAGCATGGCGGTGAGGCCATTGACGAGCACGCCGATGGCGGCGACGACGATCACCGTCCAGCCTTCCACCGGCTCGGGGGCCTGCAGGCGCTGCACGGCCTCGACCGCCAGCACGCCCATCGCGAAGATCAGCATCAGGGCATTGGCGAGCGCGGCGAGGATGGAGGCGCGCATCCAGCCGTAGGTGCGCCGGTGGGTGGGACGCAGGCCGCCGGCGAGGGCGGCGCCCCAGGCGAGCACCAGCCCGGCAACGTCGGAGAGGTTGTGCCCGGCGTCGGCGAGCAGCGCCAGCGAACCCGACAGCCAACCATAAACAAGCTCGATGACGACGAAGCCCACGTTGAGGGCGATGCCCAGCGCGAAGGCCCGGTTCCACTCGCCCGGCGCGTGGTGAGGGTGCCCGTGGTGGGCGTGGCCATGCCCGTGATGGGCATGATGGATGTGGCTCATCGGGGCGGAAGCATCAGCTCGTCGAGCCCCTTGCGCAGGGACCGGGAGCGGGGCGGGTCGGACACGCCGACGCGGCAGAAGAAGGTGAGCCCCTGCTCCGGGCCGAAGCCGCCGAGGCGCTCGAACTCCTCGGCCAGCGCCAGCGCCCCGCGGCCGATCTCGGGCAGCGCCGAGAACGACTTACCCTTGCGAGCGTACCAGCGAAAGATCAGCGGCGTCATCTGGGGCTGCAGGTGCAGGCCGACCGCAGCGGCGGTCAGCCACACCCGCTGCAGCGCGACACCGCCGCGCACGTGGGCCTCGACGCCCTCGGCGGGCACGTCGGCGCGGATCAGCACATGGGCGGCACAGGCCCGCGCCGGGATGTAGTCGAGCTGGATGCGCGGGGCGATGGTGCCGCCCAGGTAGGTGTTGAAGAACTTGACCCGCCCCCAGCTGGCCATCACCCACTCCATCAGGCGCGCGGTGGCAGCGTCAACGCCCACCGCCTGCTCGGGGATGCGGTCCTTGCTGAAGCGGGTGTGCCACTCGATGATCTCCTTGTGCACCGGGTAGGCCTCGGGGCAGATCAGGCGCACATAGGCGCTGCGCCACAGGAAGCCGGCCACCGCCTTGCGCTCGGCGGACGATTCGAAGAACTGGGCCGTGTAGCCCGGCCCGGGCGCCGCCGCCAGGGCCGCCCGCTGGGCCGGGGTGAGCGGCGTGGTGCGCATCGCGCGGCGCTGCACGACGCGGGACTCGATGAAGGGCAGCAGCGGGTCGGGCGCCAGGCCGGGCCGGGCCTCGAGGCGGACGTCGAACACCGGAGCGGTGTCGGGAGAGCCCGGTCGCAGGGCCCAGCTGGCGACCAGGCCCTCGCCGGTGGCGGCGATGCGCAGCGTCTCGAGCAGCGCGCCGTGGGCCATGTGGCTGGCGTGGCCGTTGAAATCGTAGAGACACCAGTCCCGGGTGTCGTTGCCGTGCACGACCAGGTGGTCGTCGCCGGCGATCTCGAAGCGCCAGGGCTGCGTGTTGTCGCCACTGGGGGCCCAGCGGGCCAGGTCGAGGATCTTGAGGAGGGTTTCGCGACTGGCCATGGAGGGATCTCCGGAGAGCTTCAGCGGCGCATCGCGCGCAACTGGCGACGCGCGATGAACAGGCCGATCTGCTGAAGCGGGTTGCGGTTGCCGCCCGGCCGCCAGGTTTTCACGTAGCGGTTGCGGTAGGCGTCGAACTGAAAGCCCCAGGGCGCGCACAGCACCTTGCCGCGCCCGAGGAGGATCTTGAGCGTCTCGACGGCGGCCACCCCGGCGCACAGCTGGCAGGCGGCGCCGGTGCTGGGCCCGCGACGTTCCGAGAAATTGACCCGGGAAGGGTCGGCCAGGTAGCCCCGGTTGAGCATCGCCGGCGAGAGGCCGAGGACGAAGCGGACCGCCATTTCGTCTTCGTCGCAGCCTTCGAAGCGGAAGTACTCTTCGAAGCTCATGTGGCCGGGCAGGAAGGACAGCACCGCAGTCCCCATGCCCAGCGGCGCCGCGGTGACGGCCGGGATGCCGCGCTCGTGGCAGGCCTTGAAGGTGTCGCGGCGGGCCTGGAAGGCGAAGAAGTCGAGGCCGTCGACGTAGATGTCGACGCCGTCGAGGAAGTCGCCGAGGTTGGCCGCATCGACCCCGTTGGGGAAGATGCGGATGTCGAGCTCGGGGTTGATGTCGCGGGCCATCTCGGCCATCACCTCGACCTTGGGGCGGTCGAGGGTGGACATCATCGCACCGGCCTGGCGGTTGAAATTGACCAGATCGAAGCGGTCCATGTCGGCGATCGTGAAGGCCCCGATGCCCAGGCGGGCGAGGGTGAGCAGATGAACGCCGCCGACGCCGCCGGCACCGGCGATGGCGACCCGCTTTCCGCGCAGGGCTGCCTGCTCGGCTTCGGTCACCCAGCCGATGTTGCGGGCAAAGGCGTCTTCGTAACGAAAGGCTTTCTTGGCGGGAGACATGCAATCTGTATCCGTTGCGCAGGGAAGCAGTATCATACGATAGTTCAGCCAGCCCCATAGCCCGTGTCGGCCATGCCCCGCCGTGGCGTGCTCCGCGCCCCCTGCCCCGGGACAGGCCGGCCTGCCCATCCACCCAGCCTGTCGATCGCCATGCACGTCGAAAACGCCCTGAGCAACCGATTGCGCCAGACGCTAAACACCATGATTCCGGTGTACGCCGCCACGGCCAAGCTCGCGGTCCGCAACATCCTCCGCCAGAAGTTCCGAACCGGCATGACCGTCGCCGCCATCATGTTCGGCGTGGTGAGCCTGGTGCTGGCGGGCGGCTTCGTCGCCGACATCTTCATCCAGCTCGGCGAAACCATCATCCATTCCCAGACCGGCCACCTGCAGCTCTTCAAACAGGACTTTCTCGACAAAGGGACGCGCTACCCGGAGCGCTTCCTGATCGACAAGCCCGAGGAGATCGCCACCAAGATCGCGGCCCACCCGGAGGTCGATGCGGTGATGGGCCGCGTGTATTTCTCCGGCCTGCTCAACAACGGGCGGCGTGACCTCCCGGTCATCGGCGAGGGCGTGGAGCCCGACAAGGAGGCCAAGCTGGGCAGCCTGCTCAAGATCGTAGAGGGCGAGCAGCTCCGCGACCAGGATACCGAGGGCGTCCTCGTCGGCCAGGGCGTGGCGCACTCCCTGGGCCTCAAGCCCGGCGACTCGGTGACCCTGGTGACGAACTCCGCCGAAGGCGCGATGAACACCCTCGAGTTCCGGGTCGTGGGGGTGTTCCAGAGCTTCTCCAAGGAGTTCGACGCGCGTGCGGTGCGCATTCCGCTGGCCGCCACCCAGGAGCTCATGCAGATCAAGGGCGCCAACCAGCTCGTGGTGGCGCTGCACCGCACCGAGGACACCGACCTCA
>JAKLLM010000038.1 GCA_023150125.1 Zoogloea sp. | reverse complement strand
CGACGCCCGCAGCCGGCCGCTCGGCCACCCGGCGCTGGCCCGGGCCGCCGAGTCCCTCGACACCCTGCCCCCGGCCCGCGGCCTGCCCCGGCTGGAACTCCTGCTCGCCCTCGACACCTGGAACGCCGAGCAACGCAGCGGCACCTGGCGCGACTTCGCGCTCTTCGCCCGGGGCCACACCAAGCAGATCAGCGAAGCCGAAAAAGCCTGGCTCGCCGACGAGGCGGGGCTGGCGGATTTCCGCATCAGCGCCCACACGCCCCTGCTGCGCCTGCACGCCCCGTCGATCATCCACCTGCCCGGCGGCGAGATCGCCCTCGGCGCACAGCCCGATTTCGCGGCCCTCACGCCGGCCACGGTGGCCGCCATCAGTGGCGCCCGCCAGCCGCCCCGGGTGTGGCATGTGGTGGAAAACCTCAGCAGCTTCGAGCGCGTCGCCCGCGCTTGCGCAGCCGACGAAGGCGCGCTGTGGCTGCCGGGCTACCCGCCGTCCTGGTGGCAGCAGGCGGTGGCCACGCTGCTCCGGCATCTGCCGGCCCCGGCCCGCATCGCCTGCGACCCGGACCCGGACGGCATCGCGATCGCGCTCCAGGCCGGCAGCCTGTGGTCGGCCGCAGGCCTGCCCTGGCAACCGTGGCGGATGGGGCCGGCCGAACTCCTCGGCCTGCCCACGCACCGCCCCCTCGACCTGCGCGACCGCCAGCTGCTGGCAAGCCTGCGCGCCGGCACACCCCTGCCGCCCGGGCTGGCGGCGCTGGCCGAAGCCCTCCTGCAGCTGTCCGGCAAGGGCGAGCAGGAAGGCTACCTGTAGCGGCACTTCAGATTCCCGCCCGCCAGACGTTAAAAGCTCACGATAATTAACAGGCCTTTCGTCCGTGCGCGCCAGCCAGCCCTCCTCGCCTCCGCTGCCCGACCTCATCGAGCTTCTCGAGGGAGCCGAGGTGCTGTCGCGCATCAAGGATCTGCGCAGCATCTTCCGCACCGCCGCCGAGTATGCGATGCGTTTTCTGGAAGGCAGCTACGGCCTGCTCTTCGCGGTGCGCTTCACGCCCCCCGACCTCACCGTGAGCCTGCTCGGCTGCTGCGTCTCCGACGGCACCGACACCTACTGGGACGACGTCTGCGACGGACAGTCGTGGCTGCCCGTCGACCCGCTGCTGGCCAATTGCCTGCACACCGACTTCGGCCACGCCATCGTCCAGGAGGGCGACATGTGGCGGCTGGCCTTTGCCGTCGGCGCCCTCGGGCAGGCCCGCTGGGTGCTCGAGATCCACAGCCCGGTAAAGCCCCGCGACGCCGCCTGCAACGCCCTCAGCCTCTTCCTGCGCTGCTTCGAAAACCAGCACCAGCAGTGGGAATACGCCAACCTCGACACCCTCACCCGGCTGCTCAACCGCAAGACCTTCGACGACGACTTCGAGCGCCTGATCGCTGCCGCCGAGTTGGCCGAGCAGGCCCGCAAGATCCCGATCGAGCGGCGCGAGGCCGGCCAGACGGTGGCCCAGCCGTGCTGGCTCGGGGTAGTGGATATCGACCACTTCAAGAAGATCAACGACAACTTCGGCCACCTCTTCGGCGACGAGGTGCTGCTGCGCGTCGCCGACCTGATGCGCCAGACCTTCCGCAGCAACGACAAGCTGTTCCGCTTCGGCGGCGAGGAGTTCGTGGTGATGCTGCGCAACGTGGCCGAGGACCACGTGCACAACATCTTCACCCGCTTCCGGCTGGCGGTGGAGCGGCACGACTTTCCGCAGGTCGGCCGGGTGGCCTGCTCGGTGGGCTTTGCCCGCATCGACCCGCGCCTCTCGCCCGCCGACCTGCTGGGCCGCGCCGACGAGGCGCTCTACTTCTCCAAGCGCAACGGGCGCAACCAGGTCAATGGCTTCGACGAACTCGTCATGAGCGGCAAGCTGCGCATCACCGCGCCGGCCTCCCAGGCGCTGATCCAGTCCGACGTGGACGAGATCTTCCTGTAGCCCGCCTGCCGCGCCGCCCGCGACGGGCGCCCCGGTTTGTGTCAAAATTCAGGGCTTTGCAGCGTTTCGTCGATGCTGCCGCGGCCGCGCCGCGCCCCGATTCCGTTGATTGAAGAGCCCAAAATGTCCGACCAGACCAACACGCCCGCCCAGGACGAAAACAAACTGATCGCCGAACGCCGCCAGAAGCTCGCCGAATGGCGCGCCACCGGCAAGGCGTATCCGAACGATTTCTCCCGGGAAAACACCGCCGGCAAACTCGACGAAGTCTATGGCGAGAAAACCGCCGAAGAGCTCGAGGCGATGCCGGTCGACGTGAAGGTCGCCGGCCGCATCATGCTCAAGCGCGTGATGGGCAAGGCCAGCTTCATCACCATCCAGGATCTCTCCGGCCGCATCCAGCTCTACGTCACCCGCGACAGCGTCGGCGAGGACGTCTATGCCGACTTCAAGCACTGGGACATCGGCGACATCGTCGGCACCCAGGGCACCCTGTTCCGCACCAAGACCGGCGAGCTGTCGATCAAGAGCAGCGAGATCCGCCTGCTCACCAAGAGCCTGCGCCCGCTGCCCGACAAGTTCCACGGCCTCACCGACACCGAGACCAAGTACCGCCAGCGGTATGTGGACCTCATCATGAGCGAGGAATCGCGCCACACCTTCGTGGCCCGCAGCCGCCTGGTGCAGTCGATCCGCAACTACATGACCGGCCACAACTTCCTCGAAGTCGAGACGCCGATGATGCACCCCATCCCCGGCGGCGCGGCGGCCAAGCCCTTCGTCACCCACCACAACGCCCTCGACATGCAGCAGTTCCTGCGCATCGCGCCGGAGCTCTACCTCAAGCGCCTGGTGGTCGGCGGCTTCGAGAAGGTCTTCGAGGTCAACCGCAACTTCCGCAACGAAGGCCTCTCCCCGCGCCACAACCCCGAATTCACGATGATGGAGTTCTACGAGGCCTACGCGAACTACCGCAGCCTCATGGACTTCACCGAAGGCCTGCTCCGCCACGCCGCCCGCGAGGCCCTCGGCACCGAGGTCTTCCAGTACCAGGGCCGCGAGCTCGACCTCTCCAAGCCCTTCCACCGCCTGACCATCGTCGAGGCGATCCGCAAGCACCACCCCGGCTTCAGCGACGCCCAGCTGGCCGACGCCGAGTGGCTCAAGCAGAAGATCAAGGACTTCGGCGAGAAGGTGAAGCCGGGCGGCCTCGGCAGCCTGCAGCTGCAGCTCTTCGAAGCCTGCGCCGAAGCCGAGACCTGGGAGCCGACCTTCATCATCGACTATCCGGTCGAAGTCAGCCCGCTGGCCCGCGCCTCCGACACCAACCCGGAAATCACCGAGCGCTTCGAGCTCTTCATCGTCGGCCGCGAGATCGCCAACGGCTTCTCCGAGCTCAACGACCCCGAAGACCAGGCCGCCCGCTTCCAGGCCCAGGCCCAGGCCAAGGACGCCGGCGACGAGGAGGCGATGTACTACGACGCCGACTACATCCGCGCCCTCGAATACGGCCTGCCCCCCACCGGCGGCTGCGGCATCGGCATCGACCGCCTGGTGATGCTGCTCACCGACAGCCCGGCGATCCGCGACGTCATCCTGTTCCCGCAGATGCGCCCCGAGTCCGAATAAGCGCGGCCGCGAGGCCTCCGCGACAGCCCCGCCCGGCAGATGCCCGGCGGGGCTTTTTCATGGCCGACGGGCAGGGTCGGCCGGGATTCTTCGGCGCGACGGCGCGCACGGCCCCGCGCCCTGACACCCTCCAGTGCAACAAGGTGTGACGGCACCCCGCCGTAAGGCCCGCGGCAACGTGACTTTCCTGCTTCCCGATATGGCGCGGGAGAAGCTATGGTGCTAACTTCACGACCTCGCGGAAAACCTCTGCCGGCGACACCCCCGGCGTCCGGCTGCCGGCACGCCCCAGCCCCAGGCAAAGGCAGCCGGAACAAGGCGCCACACCGGGCCACACTCCGGGGCGGGCTTCCGCCAAACCCTTGCACCGCCGCCGTAACGCCACGCCATCCATGACCGAACTGAAGTCTTACGATCTCCCCGAACTCGAAACACTCGCCGAGCAGATCAAGGCCGAGATCGCCAAACGCGAGCAGGAAGAGCAGGAACAAGCCCGCCAGGCCGCCGCCGCAGAAGCCGAAGCAGCGCGTCAGGCCCAGGCAGCCGCCGAGGCAGCGGCACAAGCTGCGGCCGAGAAAGCCGCCGAGGCCGCCCGCAAGGTCGCCGAAAAAAAGGAAGCCGCCCGCAAGGAAGCGGCGCGCAAAACCGCCGAGAAGAAAGCCGCAGAAGAAGCCACCCGCGTGGCCGCTTCCGCCCCGCCGCCTCCGCAGGCCCCACAGGCCCCGCAGGAGACCGGGCGCATCCGCTACATGCACCCTTCCAACCGGGCCCTGACCTGGTCGGGGGAAGGCGCGATGCCCGACTGGATCAACGCCTGGCTGGTGACCGGCGGGACGCTCTACGCCCTCGAGATCGCCGCCGAAAAGCTGGCTCCGAAGCCGATCCCCGACAGCTTCAAGCTGCGCTGAAGCTCAGCGCCGGCCCGACTCGACAAGCGCCAGCAGGTCGGCCACCGTCACTGCAGTACCCAGCATGCCGTAGCCGAGCAGCACGCCGAAGCGCTCCTCGATGCCGTAGATCAGCGCCAGCGCCGCGAAGGAATCCCAGGTGCCGAGCGTGCGGAAGGCGGTTTCCGGCCCGATCTGCCCGGGCGAGGCCCCCATCGCCCGCGCCAGCACCGCGACCAGGGCCTCCATCGTCACTTGGCGGCCTTGCCTGAACCGCCGACGATCGCCCGCAGCTTGTCGCGCAGGCCGCTCACCGGATAGCCCAGCTCGGAGGCAAGCTCTGCCCGCTTGAGCGCCTCGGGGTAACGCTTGGTCTCGTAGTAGGCACGGGCGATGAAATGCTCGGCATCCGGGTAGTCGCCGTCCTTCACGTCGTCATACCGGAGCAGCAGGTCGAGGGCCTGTTGAGGGCGCTTCTCGGCGATCAGCGCGTCGGCCATCGCCAGGTAGCAGTAGCGGAGCTGCGGCTGGGCCTGGATGCAGCCCTGCCACAGGGCATGCGCCTTCCCCCGGTTGCCGGCGCGGTAATTGGCCGTCCCGAGATAGCTGGTCGCGTAGGCGTAGCCACGGTCGGTGGGCTCCATCTGCGATTGGGAATAACCCAGCTCACCGATCGCGTCCTTGTAGCTGCCCCGCCCCATCCTGGCCCGGTCCAGGTGGACCAGGCCCATGCAGAAGTGGTGCGCGCCGGCGAGGCCATATTCGTTGAAGCCTTGCGCGCGCGCCCAGGGCACGGTGAGGGTGTTGGTGCTCGGCACGATGTGGCGATAGCCCGACTGGAGCATGGCGGCCTTGCAGTAATCGGGCAAACCGCTCCACTCGAGGGGCGTCAGCTCGCTCTCGGCCACAGCCGGGCCGGACACTGCACTCAAAACCACCACCGCCGCGAAGCCGAGATAGGCCGCCGGCGTCTTCTTGCCTGAAATCATCGATAAATCCCGTGAAGGCGGACGACACCGCCTGCTCGTTGCACTGTCGTCCGGTCTGCCCGCGGGCACCGTCAAGGCACCCGCGAACCCCAAGGCCTGCGACGCCTGGCGGCGCGCACACGACATTATCCTACGAATCCCGCTCCGATTCGGCGACCCTTGTCACGGCACCGCCAAGCCCCGCCCGGCGGTGGCGCTCAGGGCTTGCGCGCCACGAGGCCGATCAGCGCCGAGCGCCCACGGTGGCCGGCACCTTCGTTCACGTCTTCCTCGTACTCCACCAGCTCCTCGATCTGCCAGTCGGCAAAGGCCTCGCGGAGGATCTCCGGCGTGTACAGGTTTTCGACCGCCGACGGGCCACCGGTACGGTATTCAAGCTGCTTCGGCGTGTAACCCTGCAGCAGGATGCGCCCGCCGGGCCGCGTGAGCTGCTTCATGACCTCGAACTGGCGCTCCCGCCATTCCGGGCCGACGAACTGGATGAAGATGCCGACGACCCAGTCGAAAGCCCCCTGCAGCGCAGCCGGCGGCCAGCCCGGCGCCAGCATGTCGGCCTGCATGAAATCCACCTCGACCTTGCGCCCGGCGGCGAGGCGACGGGCCTTGTGCACCGCCACCGCAGAGATCTCGACGGCCGTCACCGCCAGCCCCTGCTCGGCCAACCACACCGAATTACGACCTTCGCCATCGGCCACCGACAAGGCCGTCCGGCCTTCCTGGAGCAAATCGGCGCGATGGGCCAGAAAACGGTTCGGCTCGGTGCCGAACAGATAATCGTCGCCCGCATCCTGGTAACGCTTGGTCCACACGCTTTCCTGATTGAGGGGCATGTCAGGTTCTCCCTTTGGTTTTGATGTTGTCACGATTAAACGTTTGCAGCAGACCCATGGACCGCAGGCGCAGCAGAAAAGTTGCCCGGCCTCAGCGCACACCCATCGCTTCATCGAGAAAGCCGATCAGGGCCCCCAAGTGGCGCTCCAGGTCGGCGTACTCGTCGTGGCTGCCGGGCATCAGCAGCAGACGGGCTCGGGCGGCGCCCCGGCTGGCGTAGATCTGCTCGGCCTCGGAGACCGGCACCACCCCATCGTCGCTGCCGTGGGCGATGAGCACCGGGCAGCGCACCCGGGCGATCGTGTGGCAGGGCGCGATGTCGTCGAAGCGGTGGCCGATCACCCGCTGCACGTACCACAGGATGTAGGCGCCCACCGGAAAATACGGAAAGCCCTTGCCCGCCAGCCAGCGCCGCATCATCGCGGCCGGGTGGGCGAAGGCGGCCAGGCTGATCACCGCCGCCAGGTCGTCCCGTCGCGAGGCCAGCAGCAGCGCCGCGCCGGCCCCCACCGAGTGGCCGAGCACGCCGACCCGCTCCGCCGCCACCTCCGGCCGCCCACGCAGCCAGTCGACGGCGGCGCCGAGATCCTCGGCGAAGCGCGGCAGCGACGCAAAGCTGTCCTCGTCACTGCGGCCATGGCAGCGGGCGTCGAAGAACAGCAGCGCATAGCCCGCCCGGTGCAGCGGCGCGGCCAGCGGCAGCATCAGCTCCGCATTGCCGCCCCAGCCATGGACGATGGCCAGCGCCGGCGCACGCTCGCCCGCCGGGATGAACCACCCGAAAAGGCTGCGCCCGCGCAGGGTGGCGATGCGCACCGCCTGCCACGGCAGCCCGTCGGGCTCGCCCGCCTCCGGCACCCGAGGGGCCGCGAGACTGCGGCGGATCAGCCGGTTCAGGCCCAGCACTGCCAGCAGGGGCAGCAGCCCGGCGGCAATCAGCCCGCTCACCGGCGCTGCCCCTCGCTGGAGTGTCGGGCCGGAGTGGCATGGCAGTTGCGAGAAGCGAGGCCCGGGGTGTGCATGAGGAAAGCCTTCATGCGTCCCAGTCTAGCAGCAAATTAGCACTTGCTAATTCAAAGCAGGGGCGCGAGCCTTCAGCTTGCCAGACGCATCCACACCTGTCCCGGCTCGCGCTCGACCACCACGCCGCTGCCGGTGGTCGAGTAGGTCAGAAAACACACCTGGCGCGGGTCGGACAACACGGCGGGGTTGAGCACCCCATGGATATCGCCCTCGCAGCGGGCCGAACGCGACACCAGCCCCGGGTGCCCCTCCCGGTGCAGGCGCGCGCCGATCTGCTGGGTCAGGCTGTAATCGGCCGGGTCCACCAGCGCCGGCACATGGGCGACCGCCGGCCGCAGGTCGACCAGCGCCGCATCGCAGCGCACCCGGTACAGCTTGCGCTCGACCCGGATCCCCGGCCTAGTGAAGCCGGCGTCCTGCAGGAAGCCGCTGCGCCAGTGATGAACCGTCTCATGCACGGTGGTCTCGATGCTGTCCGCGCCGTACCACACGCCGAAGCTGCCGTCGGAATAGCGGCTGCGCATCCAGTGGCGGAAGGGGTAGTGGATCGCGTCGTTCCAGCGCGCCTCCTCGAAGGGGCGGAGCAGCACCGGCTGGGCCGAGCTGAACAGGGGCGGCTTGGTGGCGAGCTCCAGGGCGATCGCCGCGTTCCAGTCAGCGGGCCTGTCGGAGAGATCGTCGAAGAGATCCTGGGAGACGCGCAGCGAGACGATGTTGCGCATCAGGTCGGCGTGGGTCTCGGCCAGGCCGCAGTGTTCGAGGACCTCCCCGCTCATTGGCCGCGGGCCCGGTCGAGGTAGGCCAGCACCATCAGCAGGCCGGCAAAGCCGAATTCGCGGATCACCTCGATCGGCGTGCGATTGTCGAAGGCCCGGTTGCGCGTCTTGATCCACGCGTAGGCCAGATCGCGGTCGGCGGGAAACAGCAGGCGCAGGTTCTTGTGGATGCCGAGCAGGTGGCCGGCCCGCTCCAGGGTGTCGCGGCTGCCCGAGATCGGCTCGCCGCGGCGGTAGCGGGCCAGCGCCGCCCGGTTGGTGACCGAGAAGCCCAGGGCATCGAGCTGCTCCTCGGTGCTGAGCTTCCAGTGGTCGAACAGCTTCATCAACATGCCGGCGATGGCCTTGCGGTCGATGCTGTCGGTGGCGCTGTCGAGGGCGGCAAGCATGGGGCTCTCCGGGAAAGGTTTGTTTTAAATATAACACCCCATGATTTATTTACAACACACTACAACCAACCCTGGGGCTTGCCCGGCGCCCCCAGGCCGCCCCATCCTTCCCGCCGGCCCGCCCCTCGGGTAGATTGACGGGTGAATTTCCACGTCATGCAGGCTGGTGCCCTGCGGCGCCAGCCCGAAAGGAAGCCGTCCGTGATCCCCCAACGCCGCCGGGGCTTTGCCCTGATTCCCGTTCTGGTCGTGCTGGCCGTCGCCCTGGCTGCCGGGCTTTACGTCTTCACCCGCCCGGGGCCCGGCGGCGAAGCTGCCGGCAGCGACGGCCCCTTCCGGCTGGTCGAGCTGGCCAATCGCGATTTCGACGGCTCGCCGGCCCTCGCCCTCACCTTCAGCCAGCCCCTCGACCCCCGCCACGCCTACGACGGCGAGATCGAGGTCTTCGAGATGCCGCCGCGGGACGGCGAGGTGCTCGCCACCGGCGATGACGAGAACGGCGACGACACCCGCCAGGACGCCCCGCCCGTGGCCAGCAGCGCCCCCAAGGATGTCGACACCGAAGGCGGCAGGCGGGTCAAGGGCGCCTGGACGGTGGGCGACAACCCGCGCCTGCTGTTCTTCCCGCACATCAAGCCCCAGGCCCGCTACGTGGTGAAGGTGGCCGCCGGCCTGCCCGCCCGCAGCGACGCCCGGCTCGACGCCGAGGCGCGCCTGTCGATCCGCACCGCCGCCGTCGCGCCGGCCTACTACTTCGCCAGCCGCGGCATGGTGCTGCCGGCCAAGCAGAACGGCGGCCTGCCGGTCGTCACCGTCAACGTGCCCGAGGTGGACATCCAGTTCCTGCGCGTGCGGCCCGACCAGCTGCCGCGCTTCCTCGACCGCGTCATCGCCCCGCCCAAGGCCCAGAAGCCGACACCGGGCAGTGAGGACGGCGACGAAGCCGAGGACGAAGGCGACGATTACGACAACCGCCGCCTGAGCCTGCGCGGCGCTGTCGGCAACTGGGAGCTCGACAGCCTGCACAGCCTCACCGACAGCGTTTACACCGGCCGCTTCGTCACCGAGCAGCAGGCCAACCGGCGCAGCGTCACCTTCATCCCGGTCGAAGGCATCAAGGAGCTGCAGGAGCCCGGCGTCTACATCGCCGTGATGAGCCAGCCCAACCGCTTCCGCTACGACTACCAGGTGAGCTACTTCTACGTCAGCGACCTGGGCCTGCACCTGCGCCTGTTCGACAAGGGCGCCGACGCGGTGGTCAGCTCCCTCACCGACGGCAAGGGCCGGCGCAACGTCGAGATCCAGTGGCTCGACGCGGCCGGCAAGGTACTGGCCCGCGGCGAGACCGACGGCGACGGCCGCGCCAGCTTCGCCGAGCGCCCCAAGGACGCCCGCGTGGTCGTTGCCCGCCACGGCCAGCAGCTGTCGCTGATCGCCACCCGCGAGCCGGCCCTCGACCTCTCCGAGTTCGACATCGCCGGCCTGCCCGGGCGCGCGGTGCGCCTGTTCCCGTGGTCGGGCCGCAACCTCTACCGGCCCGGCGAGCGCTTCGAGCTGTCGGTGCTGGCCCGCGACGCCGACGGCCGCCCGGTGCCGCCCCAGCCGGTGCAGGCCATCCTCAAGCGGCCCGACGGCAAGAGCCAGTTCACCGCCAGCTGGCAGCCCGAAGCGGGCTTCGGCGGCTACTACCGGCGCGCCATCGAGCTCCCCGCCGACGCCCCCACCGGCGCCTGGGTGCTCGAACTCCGTGCCGACCCGGCCGACAAGCTGCCCACCAACAGCTACCGCTTCAACGTCGAGGAGTTTCTGCCCGAGCGCATGAAGCTCGAACTTACCCCCAGCCACCCCAGCCTCGACGCCAAGCAGCCCTTCGCGCTGGCCGTGCAGGGCAGCTACCTCTACGGCGCCCCCGCCGCCGGCAACCGCCTGCTCGGCGTGGTGCAGTACGAGCGGAACAAGAACCCGCTCGCCCAGCAGCTGCCCGGCTTCGAGTTCGGCGACGCCAACGAAGACAGCGCCAGGAGCCGCAGCGAGCTGGATGAAAGCGCCCTCGACGAGGCCGGCCAGGGCCGCCTCGACATCGACCTCGCCCCGGTCGCCGAGCGCCAGTCGCCCTTCACCGTGCGCGCCACCCTCAGCCTGCTCGAGAGCGGCGGCCGCCCGGTGATCCGCTCGGTCGAACGCACCTACTGGCCGGCGCCGCTGATGGTGGGCGTGCGCCCGCTGTTCCAGGGCGACTACGCCCGGGAGGGCAGCCAGGCGGCCTTCGAGGTGGTCCGCGCCAGCCGCGACGGCAAGCTCCACGGGGCCAGCCTGCCGGCCCGCCTGTTCCGCGAGAACCGCGACTACTACTGGCGCTTCGACGACCAGCGCGGCTGGCATTCCGGCTTCACCGAAACCGACGAACTCGTCGCCACCGCCAGCGTGGCCGTGCCCGCCGGCGGCCGCGGCACGCTGCAGGTGCCGGTCCAGTACGGCCGCTACCGCCTCGAGGTCGCCGACCCGGAGACCGGCAAGACCCTCAAGTACCGCTTCTACGCCGGCTGGAGCGCCCGCAACGACGAAGACCAGGGCGTTCGCCCCGACCGGGTCGCCCTCAAGCTCGACAAGCCCGCCTACCCAGACGGCGGCACCGCCCGCCTCACCATCACCCCGCCCCACGGCGGCCAGGCCCTGATCAGCGTCGAAGCCGACCGCAGCCTGTGGTCCCAGCGCATGGAGATGCCCGACGGCGGCCTCACCGTCGACATCCCCCTCGACAAGGCCTGGCGCCGCCACGACCTGTATGTGTCGGTGATGGTGCTGCGCCCCGGCAGCGCCGGCGAGAAGGTCACCCCGGCGCGGGCCCTCGGCATCATCCACCTGCCGCTGGAGCGCGGAGATCGCAAGCTGGCGGTGAGCCTCGACGCCCCCCAAAAGATGCTCCCCGAGACGCCCCTCAAGGTGAAGGTCAAGGTGCCCGCCGCCAAGGGCCAGCAGGCGCTGCTGACACTGTCGGCGGTGGACGTGGGCATCCTCAACATCACCCGCTTCCCCACGCCCGACCCCCACGGCCACTTCTTCGGCAAGCAGCGCTACGGCGCCGACCAGTACGACGTGTACGGCCGCCTCATCGAGAAGATGGCCGGCCGCAAGGGCAAGCTCAAGTTCGGCGGCGACGCCGCGCCCAAGCCCACCACCAGCCTGCCCAAGAAGGTGAAGCTGGTCGACCTGTTCTCTGGCCCGGTCCGCCTCAACGAGCAGGGCGAGGCCGAGGTCACGCTGCCGGTGCCCGACTTCAACGGCAGCCTGCGCCTGATGGCGGTGGTCGCCACGCCCGAGCAGTTCGGCAGCGCCGAGGCCGAGGTGCAGGTGGCCGCCCCGCTGGTGGCCGAGCTCGCCACCCCGCGCTTCCTCACGGTGGGCGACAGCGCGGTGATCGCCCTCGATCTGCACAACCTCTCCGGAGCCGCGCAGACGCTGAAGGTGGAGGTCAGCTCCCCCGACGGCCTGCGCATCCAGAACGCCAGCAGCAGCCTCACGCTCGCCGACCAGCGCCGCCAGACCCTGCGCTTCCCGGTGGAGGCCGGCAGCGCCTTTGGCCTCGCCGGCGTGCAGGTGAATGTGAGCGGCGGGCCGATCAAGCTGAGCCGCCAGTTCGCGCTGCAGGTGCAGGCCGCCACCCCGCGCCAGCAGATCAGCCGCCGCTTCACGGTCGCCCCCGGCGAAACGCTGCAGC
Organism: Zoogloea sp.; assembly: GCA_023150125.1. Taxonomy (GTDB): domain Bacteria; phylum Pseudomonadota; class Gammaproteobacteria; order Burkholderiales; family Rhodocyclaceae; genus Zoogloea. The sequence goes on along the minus strand of JAKLLM010000038.1, from coordinate 3,085 downwards.
TCAAGGACGCCGACACCGGCGGCTTCCTGCGCGCCTCGGTCGAGGCCCACCTCACCCTCTCCGACCAGCCGCCCATCGACGTGCGCAGCGCCATCCGCGGCCTGCTGGTGTACCCCTACGGCTGCACCGAGCAGACCACCAGCACCGCCTACCCCCACGTCTTCATCGACGAAGACAGCGCCCGCCGCTTCGGCCTCAAGCCCTTCAGCCGCGAACAGCGGGCTGCGATGCTGGAGAAGGCCATCGCCCGCCTCGGCGCCATGCAGGCGCCGAGCGGCGGCTTCAGCCTGTGGGGCAACGTCTCGGAGTACGAATACTGGCTGTCGGCCTACGTCACCCACTTCCTGCTCGACGCCCGCGAGCAGGGCTTTGCGGTGCCGGCCCAGATGCAGCAGAAGGCCACCGACTTCCTGCTCCGCGCGCTCCAGGAGGGCGTCTCCGGCCTGCCCACCGGCAAGCCCAGCTACAACGCCGACGCCATCTGGCAGGACCGCCGCTACGCCGGCAGCGGCCGCTTCGGCGTGCTCGCCTACGGCGCCTACGTGCTGGCGCGCGAATCCAAGGCCCCGCTGGCCACCCTGCGCCAGCTTTTTGAGCTGCGCGCCCAGGCCCACTCCGGGCTGGCCCTGGTCCAGCTCGGCATCGCCCTCAAGCTGATGGGCGACGACGCCCGCGCCGCCACCGCCATCGCCGAAGGCATCGCCAAGCCCCGCGACGGCAGCCACTGGTGGGGCGACTACGGCAGCCCGCTGCGCGACGCGGCGCTGTCCTACACCCTGCTGCAGCGCCACCAGATCAAGGCCGCCGGCAGCGCCAGCCTGGTCGCCATCACCGCCGATGAGCTCGCGAAGACCCCCTGGACCAGCACCCAGGAGAAGCTCGCCCTCTTCCTCATCGGGCGCGAGCTCGGCAGCCGCGACCAGGGCATCGCCTGGACAGCCGAGCTCGTCAACGGCAAGCCCGTGAGCGTGAGCGGCCCCGGCAGCCAGATCCGCCCCATCGACGCCGCCAGCCTTGCCAGCGGGCTGGCGATCCGCAACACCCACAGTGACAAGCTCTTCGTCGAGCTCGCCATCGGCGGCCACCCGGCCCGCATGCCCGCCGCCCGCAGCGACGCCATCGCCCTCGTCCGCAGCCTCCACGCCGGCGACGGCACGCCCATCGGCGCTCGGCCGCTGAAGGTGGGCGAGAGCGTGCTGGTGCGCATCCAGGTCAAGCCGAAGGTGCACATCGGCAATGGCCTGGTGGTGGCCCCCATCCCGGCCGGGCTGGAGATCGAGAACCTCAACATCGTGCAGGGCGAGGCGATGGGCTCCGTCACCATCGACGGCATCGACCCCGCCGCCGCGATGGCCGACCGGCGCATCCAGCACGTCGAGTTCCGCGACGACCGCTTCGTCGCCGCGCTGCGCCTGCAGGGCGAGATCAACCTGTTCTACCGGGCCCGGGTGGTCACGCCGGGCAGGTTCGTCGTCCCGCCGGTGTACGCCGAAGACATGTACCGGCCCGACACCTACGGGCTGGCCGAAGGCGACGGCAGCCTGACGGTGATCGACGGCAAGGAGAAGGCGGCCCCATGAGCACGCCCCAGCCCCGGGCGCGGGATGGCGCGACGCTGCGCATCGCCACCTGGAACCTCGAACGGCCCAGCCTGCGCGGCCACACCCGCAATCCGCGCCTGCTCGCCCGCCTCCGCGCAACCGATGCCGACCTGTGGGTGCTCACCGAGACCAACCGCGCCATCGCCCTCGACGGCTACGCGGCCCTCGCCAGCCCCAGCGTCGCGGGCTACCACCGGGACGGCGAGAACTTCACCACCCTCTGGTCGCGCTGGCCGATCCTGCAAGCGCTCCCCACCTTCAACCCGGCGCTCGCGGTGTGCGCCGAGATCGCCTCCCCCGCCGGGCCGCTGATCGTGTTCGGCACCATCATCACCTACGCCAACGATCCCGGGCCCCTCAAGACAGCCCGGCGCTGGGAGGAGCACCGCAAGTCCATCGACACCCACGCCGCCAACTGGCAGGCGCTGCGCCAGCGCTTTCCCGACCACCACTTCTGCGTCGCCGGCGACTTCAACCAGAGCCGCGACGGGTCCGGCTGGTACGAGGACGCCGAGTCCGTCGACAAGCTCAGCGCCGCCCTCCGGCAGTCCGCGCTGCACTGCGTGACGGACACCGACATGCGCGCCGCCGGCCTCCTGCACAGCCGCGCCTCGGTGGACCACATCTGCCTGTCCGAGCCCCTCGCCGCCCGGGTGTCGCACCTCGGAGCCTGGGAGGGCCGGGACCACGACGGGCTGCGGATGAGCGACCACAACGGGGTGGTCATCGACATCCGCTCGCCGGTCTAGCGGCCCGCCCATGGGCCCTCCGCCGTGACCCCCTCCGCTACAGCCGGCACCCGTCTCCGCTGGCGCCCCCTGCGCCACGGCCTGGCCGTGGTGCCGATGGTGGCACTACTCGCGCTGCTGGTGGCCGACCAGCTCTTCCCGCCGCCGCTGCCCGGCCGCGACGCCGGCCAGGCCCTGCTCATCGTGGCCCGCGACGGCACGCCGCTGCGCGCCTTCCCCGACCGCAATCACGTATGGCGCCACCCGGTGGCGCTCGGCGACGTCGCCCCCGCCTACCACGAAGCCCTGCTGCGCTACGAAGACCGCTATTTTCGCTGGCACCCGGGGGTCAATCCCTTCGCGCTCGCGCGCGCCGCCGGCCAGTGGGCGATCAACGGTCGCATCGTCTCGGGCGGCTCGACGATCACCATGCAGGTCGCCCGCATCCTCGAACCCACGCCCCGCAGCCTGGCCGGCAAGGCCCGCCAGATCCTGCGCGCGCTGCAGCTCGAAGCCCGCCTGTCGAAGGACGAGATCCTCACCCTCTACCTCAACCACGCCCCGATGGGCGGCGTGCTCGAAGGCGTCGAGGCGGCCAGCCGCGCCTACCTCGGCAAGCCCGCCCGCCGCCTGACCCCCGCCGAGGCGGCGCTGCTGGTGGTGCTGCCCCAGGCCCCGTCGCTGCTGCGCCCCGACCGCCACCCCGCCGCCGCCCGCGCCGCCCGCGACAAGGTGCTCCAGCGCATGCGCGGCACG
>JAKLLM010000037.1 GCA_023150125.1 Zoogloea sp. | reverse complement strand
CCCGCGACCCGAACCCCTGGAAGCGTCTGCGGGTCGACGTGTACGTGGGTTTGTAAGCGCATTTCAGCCGCCGGGCGCAGCCTCCGGCGCCAATGCTAGAATCCGGCACACTTTTTCCGGAGCCTCCAATGGATCTCGTCGCCCGCATCGCCCAGCAATTCACCGACAGCGCCCAGACCAAGCTGGCAGCCCTGGAATTCATGGCCGACCCGATCGCCGCCGCCATCGACGCGATGACCCACAGCCTGATGTCGAACGGCAAGATCCTCGCCTGCGGCAACGGCGGCTCGGCGGCCGACGCCCAGCACTTCGCCGCCGAACTGCTCAACCGCTTCGAGCTCGAGCGCCCGCCGCTGGCCGCCCTCGCCCTCACCACCGACAGCTCGACGCTCACCTCGATCGCCAACGACTACGACTACACCCAGGTGTTCTCCAAGCAGGTGCGCGCCCTCGGCCAGCCCGGCGACGTGCTGCTGGCCATCTCCACCAGCGGCAATTCGCCCAACGTGATCGAAGCCATCCATGCCGCCCACGAGCGCGAGATGCGCGTGGTCGCCCTCACCGGCAAGGGCGGCGGCGAGATGGCCGCCCTGCTCGGCCCCGACGACGTGCATCTGTGCGTGCCCGCCGACCGCACGGCGCGCATCCAGGAAGTCCACCTCCTCACCCTCCACTGTCTGTGCGACGGCATCGACTGCCTCCTCCTCGGAGTTGAAGAATGAACCCCATCCGCAAGCACCTCGGCCTGGCGGCCCTGGCCGTGGCCACCCTCGGCGCCGTGCAGGGCTGCATCCCCGTCATCGTCGGCGGCACCGGCATGGCCGTCGCGATGGTCTCCGACCGGCGCAGCTCCGGCACCTACGTCGAGGACGAAGGCATCGAATGGAAGGCCAACAAGTGGGTCTCCGACCGCCTCGGCGACAAGGTCCACCTCAACGCCACCGCCTTCAACCGCAAGCTGCTGCTCACCGGCGAAGCCTTCAACGAGGAGAGCCGTGAAGAGGCCGGCCGCATCGCCGCCAGCATCGAGAACGTGCGCGAAGTCATCAACGAGCTGCGCGTGGCCCCCACCAGCACCCTCGGCGCCCGCAGCAACGACAGCTACATCAGCACCAAGGTGAAGGCCCGCTTCGTCGACCAGAAGGATTTCCACATCCAGCAGGTCAAGGTCGTCACCGAGGCCGGCACCACCTACCTGATGGGCCTCGTCAGCCAGCGCGAAGGCGACGCCGCCACCGAGATCGCCCGCACCACCAAGGGTGTCCAGAAGGTCGTGCGGGTGTTCGAGTACATCAGCGAAGAAGAAGCCCGCCGCCTCGATGGCGCGGCCGAGTCCACCCAGTAAGCCACCGGAGCCAACACCATGAACCGTCGTGAAGCCCTCTTCGCCACCGGCGCCCTGCTCGCCGCCGCCGGCACTGCCCAGGCCGCCGACCACAGCCACCACCATCACCACGAAGGCGCCCACCCGTGGCAGGCCGTGCTCGACACCGCCGGCATCTGCATCGAGAAGGGCGAGGTCTGCCTGACCCACTGCATCATGCTGCTCGGCGAAGGCGACAAGGCGATGGCCGCCTGCGCCACCAGCGTGCGCGAGATGCTCGCCTCCTGCCGTGCCCTGGTCTCCCTCGCCGCCGCCGAATCCAAGTTTGCCCCCCGGCTGGCCGCCCTGTGCGTGGACGTCTGCAAGGCCTGCGAGGCCGAGTGCAAGAAGCACGCCGACAAGCACAAGCCGTGCAAGGAGTGCATGGAAAGCTGCGCCGAGTGCGCCAAGGCCTGCAAGGCCATGGTGGCCTGAGCAGTCCGCCCCTCGCCCTGAGGCTCTCCGGGCCCGCCGCCCTCCGCGGGCCCCGCTCAAGTCCCTGGCAGCGCTGACCGTTAAGCCCCCCCCAGGCGCCGGCGGGCGCCGGAAGAGATGTCCGCGCGACGCCCCGTCCGCTGGACGGTGAACACGGCCAGCAGGGTTCCGAAAGAGAGATCATGACGCAAGTGCAGGGCTTCCCGTATTCCATCGAAGGCCTCGACCCGGCCGCCGGGCTGCGCCGCATGGAAGGCGACGCCGATCTCTACACCGCCCTCCTGCGCGACTTCGTCGCCACCGAGCGGGACGCCGCCCGGACCATCGCCGACGCCCTCGCCCAGGGCGACCGCGCCGGCGCCACCCGCCGTGCCCACACGGTCAAGGGCCTCGCCGGCACCTTCGGCGCCGTGCGCCTGCAACCCACCGCACAAGCCCTCGAGGCCGCGCTCCGCGACGAGGCCGCCGCCGGTACGGTGGCTGAGCTGCTGTCCGCCTTCGAAGCGGCCCTGGTGTCCCTCGTCGACGCACTCGAAGCCGCCCTGCCGCCGGAGGAAGCCCCGCCGGAAGAACCCATGGCGGTCGACCGGGCCCTGCTGAAGCAGGTCTGTGCCGAGCTCGCCGACCTGATGGGCAACTGGGACGTGGCCGCCCGCAGGCTGCTGGATGGCCACACCCCCTTGCTCCGCGCGGCCTTCCCCGACGACTTCGCGCAGATCCACAGCGCGCTGCGCGACTTCGACTTCGAGGGCGCCTGCACCTGCCTGAAATCCGCCTGCGCCCGGAGCGACATCCCCCTTACGGGGCATTGACACCCCGCAAGGCGCCTTGCTTGCACAAACGGCGGTTGCAGGCAGATTTCGATTGAGACGAGTCAACAAAAACCCCATCAAAGGGGGGAGAATCCGGCTCACGCCCGCAAGCGCTGCGGGCGACCCGTCCGACGCCCCGAGATTCCGGGCCGGGCCGCAATCCGCCATCCACTGAAAGCGTCTTCCCAGTGTCCAACCCGCACCCCAACAAGGCCCTGGCGCCGGTCGTGATCGGCGCCATCGGCGTCGTCTTCGGCGACATCGGCACCAGCCCCCTGTATGCCCTGAAGGAAATCTTCAACGGGCATCACCCCATTCCCATCACGCCCGACAACATCTTCGGCATCCTGTCGATGGTGTTCTGGTCGATCGTGGCGCTGGTGGCCGTCAAGTACGTCAGCGTGATCATGCGCGCCGACAACCGCGGCGAAGGCGGCTCGCTGGCGCTGCTGTCGCTGATCACCGAGCGCTCCCACCACCGCTTCGTCACCTGGATCATCTCGCTGCTCGGGATCTTCGCCGCCGCGCTGTTCTACGGCGACAGCATGATCACCCCGGCCATCTCGGTGCTGTCGGCGGTCGAGGGCCTGGAGATCATCACCCCCGACTTCAAACCCTACGTGCTGCCAATCACGGTGGGCATCCTCAGCGGGCTGTTCTTCATCCAGCGCCGCGGCACCGGCACCGTGGGCCTCTTCTTCGGCCCGGTGATGATCGGCTGGTTCGGCGTGCTCGGGCTGCTCGGCGTGCTCGAGATCGCCCGCCACCCCGACGTTCTGGCCGCCCTCAACCCGATCTACGCGATCCGCTTCATCGGCGCCCACCCGGGGCTGGCCTTCCTGGCCCTCGGCTCGGTGGTGCTGGCGGTGACGGGTGGCGAGGCCCTCTACACCGACATGGGGCACTTCGGCCGCTTCCCGATCCGGCTGGCCTGGTTCGGCTTCGTGATGCCGGCGCTGGTGCTCAACTACTTCGGCCAGGGTGCGCTGCTCCTCAACGAGCCGGCCGCCATCAAGAGCCCGTTCTTCCACCTGGGCCCCCAGTGGGCGCTGATCCCGCTGGTCATCCTCGCCACGCTGGCCACCGTCATCGCCTCCCAGGCGGTGATCTCGGGGGCCTTCTCGGTGGCGCGCCAGTCCGTGCAGATGGGCTTCCTGCCGCGCATGCTGATCGTGCACACCTCCGGCAAGGAGCAGGGCCAGATCTACGTGCCCTTCACCAACTGGACGCTCTACTTCGCGGTGGTGGCCCTGGTGCTGGGCTTCAAGAGCTCCTCCAACCTGGCCGCCGCCTACGGCATCGCGGTCACCGGCACCATGCTGATCGACACCATCCTGGTAGCCTTCGTGATGGTCCTGCTGTGGCGCTGGCACCCGCTGGTGGTGGCGCTGGTGGCCGGTGCCTTCCTGCTGGTCGACATCGCATTCTTCGCCGCCAACGTCATCAAGATCCCCGAGGGGGGCTGGTTCCCGATCGTGATGGGGCTGATCTCCTTCACGGTGCTCACCACCTGGCGCCGCGGCCGCAAGCTGGTGCGCCGCGAGCTGGCCAAGCAGGGCATCCCGATGTCGGCCTTCCTGCCGGCGATCGGCAGCGACATCCACCGGGTCAGCGGCACCGCGGTGTTCATGACGAGCTCGAAGGAAGGCGTGCCCGCCGCGCTGCTGCACAACCTCAAGCACAACCAGATCCTGCACGAGCGGGTGGCGCTGGTGACCGTCGAGACCACCGACACGCCCTACGTCAACGACTTCGACCGGCTCTACCTGCACCGCATGGAGAAGGGCTTCATGCGCATCGTGATCCGCTACGGTTTCATGGAAGACCCCGACATCCCCCTCGCCCTCGAGCAGTGCAAACGCTTCGGCGAGCCCTTCGAGATGATGGAGACCACCTTCTACGTGTCCCGCGAGACGGTGATCCCCGGCGTGCTGGGGCGGCGGATCAACCCGTGGCGGGCGCGGCTGTTCGCCTTCATGTCGAAGAACGCCACCAGCGCCACCGACTTCTTCAAGATCCCGAACAACCGGGTGGTGGAGCTGGGAACCCAGCTGGTGATCTGAGAAGACGCCCCCGAAGGGGCGGAAGCGAAGCCGGAGCCGCCCGGCGCTCCCTTGCCGGCAGGCTCAGCGCCGGGCCGGGCGAAGCTCGGCAGGTGGCGGCACCTCGGTCCGCAGCGCCCTGGCGGCAGGCGGCTGCGGCGCCGCCTGCGGGCCCGACGGGTGCACATACGCGCAGGGCCGATCGGCAAACACCACCCGGCCCTCTTCCACGCACTTGTAGACCGCCGACTGGGCGGCCAGGGGAAGGCTGGCGCACACCACCATCCCCACCATCGGCACGGCCTTCGCGCGCAGAAGCTTCATTTCAGGGCCGGGCGGCGGATGCGGCCGCCTTCAGATCCCACTGGGCCAGGATCTCGGCAGCCTGACAGGCCAGCTCCGGGTCGTCGAAACCCTCGCGGGACGGTACCCGCACGAAGGTCCGCAGCGGACGGCCGTTGGCCAGCAGGACGTCGTACCACCCGTCCCACTTGTGCTCGCCACGCCGCAAAAGGGCGTAGGAGTGATAGACCACCTCCGGGGAAACCTGCTGTGCCATGGGAACCTCCTGCATCGAAACCGTGCCGGCACTCCGGCAACGCCTGTGCCCGGATTCTAGTCAGCCGATGGGAAAGCAAGGGTGAAACACTATTGCAGCGAGCCTCCTGAAGCACATTGCAACAATCAGGGGGCCGCAGCGCCGCGGAAAGCCCCGCTTCAGCCGTAGCGGGGCGCCGGCACCGACCGCCGTCGGGGCACCCGGGCCATCGACCAGTGCTGCCGGGCCCACCCCCAGACAGCCGCCAGGCCCGCCTCGGCAAGCCCCGGTGGAGGCTGCTGGCCGAGGAAGTCGAGCGCATCCACCAGCACCCGGGCCGGGTCGCCGCCCTCGACCGCGCGGGCCAGGGTCTGCTTGGAGAGCTTCTCGCCGGCTGCGTTGCTCGCCACCGGCAGGTGGGCGTAGGCCGGCGGGGCATGGCCCAGCAGGCGCTGGAGCAGGATCTGCCGGGCGGTCGAGTCGAGCAGGTCGGCCCCGCGCACGACCTCGGTGACGCCGGCCTCGGCGTCGTCCACCACCACGGCCAGCTGGTAGGCGAACAGGCCATCGGCACGCAGCAGCACGAAATCGCCCACGTCGGCGGCCACGTCCTCGTCGATCCGCCCCTGCACCGCATCGTCGAAGCTCACCACACCCGGCTCGACCCGCAGGCGCCAGGCCCGCGCGCTGCGCCCCGGCGGCAGGCCGCCACGGCAGGTGCCCGGGTAGCGCCGCGTGCCGTCGCGGGCGAGGGCCGAATCGGCGATCTCCTTGCGCGTGCAGGCGCAGGCGAACACCTGCCCGGCGGCGCGCAGCTGTTCGAAGGCCGCCCGGTAGGCGTCGGTGCGGCGGCTCTGCCAGACCACCGGGCCGTCCCATTCGAAGCCGAACTGCTCGAGGGTGCGCAGGATGCCGTCGGCGGCGCCGGGCACCGTGCGCGGCGCATCCACGTCCTCGATGCGCAGCAGCCAGCGCCCGCCCGCGGCGCGGGCCGACAGGCAGCTGCCGAGGGCCGCCACCATCGAACCGAAGTGGAGCGGCCCGCTGGGTGACGGCGCAAAGCGCCCGACCACGGGGCCGCCGGCGGGCCCGGCGAGGGCGACGTCCGGCATCGGCTCTCCCCTTGTGCGTGCCGCCACGCGGCGGCCAATGAAAACCGCCCGCGTCACGCGGGCGTGTCGAATGCAGCCCGGCCGGGCGCCACCGCAAGGCGCGGCGGCCCGGCAGAAGGCGGCTTACTCCTGGGCGGCGCGCAGCACGCGGCGCTGGCGCACGGCCTCGGCCAGCACGTCGAGCACGGTGAGGCTGTCTTCCCAGCCGATGCAGGCGTCGGTGATGCTCTTGCCGTATTCAAGCTCGGTGCCCGGCTTGAGGTCCTGGCGGCCTTCCTTGATGTGCGACTCGACCATCACGCCGATGATGCGCTCCTCGCCCTTGGACATCTGCTCGGCCACGTCGCGGGCCACATCAACCTGGCGCTTGAACTGCTTGCTGCTGTTGGCGTGGGAGAAATCCACCATCAGGCGGGCCTGCAGGCCGGAGGCGGCGAGCTCCTTGCAGGCCGCATCGACGCTCTCGGCATCGTAGTTGGGAGCCTTGCCGCCGCGCATGATGAGGTGGCAGTCCTCGTTGCCGGTGGTCGACACTATGGCCGAGTGGCCGGCCTTGGTGACCGACAGGAAATGGTGGGGCGACTGGGCCGCCTTGATCGCGTCGACGGCGATGCGGATGTTGCCGTCGGTGCCGTTCTTGAAGCCCACCGGGCAGGACAGCCCGGAGGCCAGCTCACGGTGCACCTGGCTCTCGGTGGTCCGCGCGCCGATGGCGCCCCAGCAGATCAGGTCAGCCAGATACTGGGGCGTGATCATGTCGAGGAACTCGGTGGCGGCCGGCAGGCCCAGCTCGTTGACCTCCCACAGCAGCTTGCGGGCGAGGCGCACGCCTTCGTTGATGGCGAAGCTGCCGTTGAGGTGCGGATCGTTGATGAGGCCCTTCCAGCCCACCGTGGTGCGGGGCTTCTCGAAGTAGACGCGCATCACCACCAGCAGGTCGTCCTTCAGGCGGTCGGCCTCGGCCTTCAGGCGGCGGGCGTACTCCATTGCCGCGTCGTAGTCGTGGATCGAGCAGGGGCCGATCACCACCAGCAGGCGGTCGTCGGCGCCGAAGAGGACGCGGTGAATCGCGCTGCGCGCAGCAAAAGTCGTCTCGGCCGCCTTCTTGGTGGCGGGAAACTCCCTCAGCACGTGGCTGGGCGGGTTGAGTTCCTTGATCTCCTTGATCCGGACATCATCGATGGTGACTTTTGAAGCGGTATGCATGGCGAACCCTGTCGGCAACTTTTTGGTGAGTCGTGGATTCTAGCCCATGCGCGGCGCCCGCCGCCATGCCGGCACTGCCCGGGCCGCCGGCATGGCAGCGAGCCCTTGCCGCATTCCCCTACGTGCGCCCCGGATTACCCCCCGGCGGCGGGCGGGCTATAGTCGCGCCCGCAAGCCCGCCCGGGGCGCAGCCGCCGGCCCCCGACGGAAACCTCCCCGGCCGTCATGGCCCGACCTCGACTCCCGATGCGAACCTCCCCGCTCCACCTCCCGCCCCCCGCCGTCAGGCTGTTCAAACTCTGCGCCGTCGTCGTCGGCATGGCCCTCGCCGGGCCGGCCGCGGGCGAGCCCCCCGGCCTGCCCACCCGGCCGGGCAACCTCATCATCGTGGGCGGCGGCGACACGCCGGCCTCCGTGCAGCAGCGCTTCGTGGCCCTGGCCGGAGGGCCCGGGAAGGCGCGGATCGCCGTCTTCCCGATGGCCAGCACCCAGTTCGACGAGGAGGCCCAGGAGGTGATGGCCGAGCTCCGCAAGCTGCAGGCCGACCCGCAGCTCATCAACCTCGAGCGCCACGACGCCCAGACGGAGGCCACGGCCCAGCTGCTCGAGGCCTTCTCGGGCTACTGGTTCCTGGGCGGCGACCAGAACCGTCTCGCGGCGACCCTGCTCGGCACCCGGGCCCTCGACGTCATCGAGCGGCGCTACCAGGAGGGCGCGGTCGTGGGCGGCACCTCCGCCGGCGCCGCGGTGATGACGAGCGAGATGCTGACCGGCCGGCAGAACGGCGAACGGGGCGACGCACCGCCCATCGCCCGCGGGGCGATCGACCTCGGCAAGGGCTTCGGCCTCCTGCCGGACGCGATCGTCGACCAGCACTTCCTCAAGCGCGCCCGCTACAACCGGCTGCTGAGCGCGGTGCTCGACCGGCCGCAGCTGATCGGCGTCGGCATCGACGAGGAGACGGCCCTGCAGGTCCGCTCCGACGGCCGCTGGGAGGTGCTCGGCAAGAGCTACGTGAAGGTGATCGACGCCCGCGGGGCACGCATGACCCACGACCGCAGGCACCTCACCGGCGCCAGCAACATCCGGCTGCACCTCCTGCCGCGGGGCGCCGTCTTCGACCCGAAGCGGGGGCGCATCACGCTGCCGGAGGGCGGCTGAAACGCGGCGCGCTCAGCCCAGGCTGAGCCGGACCAGCTCGGCGACGCTGCCGACCCCCAGCTTGTCCATCATCCGGGCCTTGTGCACCTCGACCGTCCGGGGGCTGATCTCCAGCGCCACGGCGATCTCGCGGTTGTGGCGGCCGGCCACGACGTGCTCCATCACCTCCCGCTCCCGAGGGGTCAGCCCGTCGAGGCGGCGCTGGATCTGGTCCCGGCTCAGGGCCGCGTCGGCGGCCTGCCGTTGCCGCTCGAAGGCTTCCGCGATGGCCGCCAGCAGGCGCGCGCCGTCCAGCGGCTTCTCCAGGAAGTCCACCGCCATCGCCCGAAACGCCTCCCGCGCCGAATCCACGTCGCCGTGCCCGGTCATGATGATCACCGGCAGATCGCACCCAAGTTCGAGCAGCTTCTTCTGCAGGGCGAGGCCGTCCATGCCCGGCATCCGGATGTCGAGCAGCAGGCAGCCCTGCCAGTGGGGCTTGAGGGCCTTGAGGAAGCTGTCCGCATCGGCGAACACCGCCAGGCGGTAGTCATGGACGCCCAGCAAGAGGCCGAGGGCGTCGCGCACGGAGGGGTCGTCATCGACGATGAAGACCGTGAGGTTGTCGGTCATGGGCGTGGGGTTTCCTGGATAGGCAGAACGAGCTTGAACACGCCGTGGTCCGCCACCTCGCCCCACAGGCTGCCCCCGTGGGTTTCGGCGATGGCGCGGCTGATCACGAGCCCGAGGCCGAGCCCGCTCGATTTGGAAGAATGGAAGGACTCGAAGGCGCGCTCGAGGTCCTGGCGGCCGAGGCCCGAGCCGGAATCCTCCACGCAGATCGAGACCCGCTCGCCGGGCAGGCGCTCGGCGCGGATCGAGACCTGCCGCGCCCCCGCATCCGTGGCCGCGACGGCGTCGAAGGCGTTCGACAGCAGGTTGCGCAGCACCACCTCGAGCTGCAGCCGGTCGGCCAGCAGCGTGAGCGCCGGCACCTCCGCCACGCAGAAGCGAACCCCGCACTGCCGGGCCTTGGCCTGGTAGTGCGCCGCCGCCCCGGCAATGATCTCGGCCAGCGGCACGGACTCGAGCCTGGTCGCGCCGGTGCGGAAGAAGTCGCGCAGCCGGCGGACCACCTCGCCGGCACGCCGGGCCTCGGCGCGCATGCCGTTGATCGCCGCGTCGAGCCGGGCGCCGCCCTCGCCCCGGGCCTGGAGCGCGTCGTAGGCCGAGGCATAGGCGCCCATCGCCGTCAGCGGCTGGTTGAGCTCGTGGGCCAGCGCGCCGGCCATCTCGCCGGCCGCCGCCAGCCGCAAGGTCTGGCGCAGCTCGTCGCTGGTCCGGCGCTGCTCGTCCACGACCCCGCCGATGAAGAAGCCGATCAGCGCCATCACCACCGCCAGCATCTGCAGCTCGGCCACCGTCACCGCGCTGAAGCCGAGCAGTTGGACCGCGGCGATCATGCCGAGCTGCAGCAGCGTCGCCGACACGATCGCCCCGGCCATGCCCTGCCGCGCCGAGGCCCAGACGATGGGCAGGAAGAGGAAATAGAAGAGTTTGAAGCCGCCATCCCCGCCCAGCCCGAACGCGACCCACAAGGCCAGCAGGCCGAGCAGCGAATAGCCGAGCGTCTCCCAGCACGACAGCGCCGCCCGCAGCGCCAGCCGGCCGCGCTCACCGCTGAGCCACCAGAACAGCGGCATCGCGACGGTGATGCCGACCGCGTCCCCCACCCAGAACTGCCGCACCCCGGCCAGCCAGCCACCGGGCGGAAGGAGGCCCAGCACATGCAGGCTGCTCACATACACCAGGCTGTTGAGCAGGGTGCCGAACACCACCGGCAGCATCCAGCCGAGCAGGGAAGCCCGGTCATCGAGCAGGGTCGACGGGGACATGCGCCGCGCCAGCACCTCGCCGAGCAGCAGGTAGCCGGTGGCGAGGATGAGCGCCGACAGCAGGCTGTCCCACCACGGAAACGGCACACCACGCACCACGTACTCGCTGAGCAGCACCGCCCCCATCAGCACCGGCCGCGCCCCGGGGCCCCGCCGCAGCAGCAGGACGAGCCCGAGCGCCGGGGCCGGGTTCCAGGGCGTGATGTTGAGGCCGTGCAGCGGATGGATGAAGCTGGCCGCATCGAGGGCCACATAAAGCCCGACGAAACCGAGGGTGATCAGGTGCTTGTGCAAGGCGGAAACGACGCGGAGCGTGGCAATGGACACATTGTGGAGCAAGCGGCCCCTGCGGGTAACACGGGAAACACCTACGCGCTTCCGCTAAGTGGTCCCCGAATTTCCCTCCCGGCCCCTGCCGGGTAAGTTAAGGATCGATTCCCGACCTCGCCTCGACCATGGCCCTCCCGGCTGCCACCCTTCCCGAGATCCTCGCCGCCGCCATCTTTGCGGTGGCGGTGATCCACACCTTCTCCACCCGCTTCTTCGCCCACCTGGCCCACCTTCAGCCGCGCCACGCGGGGCTCTGGCATCTCCTCGGCGAGGTCGAGGTGGTGTTCGGTTTCTGGGCCTTCGTGCTGGTCGCATCGCTGTTCTGGCTGTCCGGCCAGGACGCGGCGGTCGGCTACCTCGAGGGGCGCAACTTTACCGAGCCGATGTTCGTCTTCGTGGTGATGGTGATCGCCGCCAGCCGGCCCATCGTGACCACCGTGATCAACGTCGTGCGCCTGCTGGCCGCGCTGATCCCCGTACGCAAGGTGCTGGCGGTGTATTTCCTGTGCCTCGCCGTCGTGCCCCTGCTGGGCTCCGTCATCACCGAGCCGGCGGCGATGACGCTGGCGGCCCTGATGCTGCGCGACCGCTACTTCAGCCGGGGGCTCTCCAACCGCCTCAAGTACGCCACCCTCGGCATGCTCTTCGTGAACGTCTCGATCGGCGGGACGCTGACCCACTTTGCCGCCCCGCCGGTCCTGATGGTGGCCGCCAAGTGGCAGTGGGACACCCCGTTCATGATCGCCCACTTCGGCTGGAAGGCGGCCGTCGCGGTCTTCGTGAACGCCCTGGTGCTGACCTGGCTGTTCCGCCGCGAGCTGATCACCAAGGGGAGCACCGACGAGGCCACCGGCCGCGCGCCCATGCCCCTAACGATGGCCGGAGTCCATCTGGCCTTTCTGTTCGGGGTGGTCGTCTTCGCCCACCATCCGGTGGTGTTCATGGGGCTCTTCCTGTTCTTCCTCGGCTTCACGGAAGCCTACAAGGCCCACCAGGACCGGCTCATCCTGCGGGAGGGGCTGCTGGTGGCCTTCTTCCTGGCGGGGCTGGTCGTGCTGGGCGGGATGCAGCAGTGGTGGCTCCAGCAGGCCCTGGTGGGGGTCGAGCCCACCTTGCTGTACTTCCTGGCCACGGCCCTGACCGCCGTCACCGACAACGCCGCGCTGACCTACCTGGCGTCCCTGGTGGAGGGTGTCTCCCCCGAGTTCAAGTACGCCATCGTCGCCGGCGCGGTGACGGGCGGCGGCCTCACCTTCATCGCCAACGCCCCCAACCCGGCCGGCGTGGCGATCCTCAAGTCGTCCTTCGACGACGAGTCGATCAGCCCGATGGGGCTGTTCCTGGCCGCCCTGCCGCCGACCTGCGTGGCGATCGTGGCGTTTCAGCTGCTGTGATGCCGGGCCGGATCACGACGAAGCCCCCTCCTCCCGAGGCGCTTGAAATGGACAACCCCACCCTCATGCCCCCGGCCGGTGAGCAGGCCCGAAGCGGGCCGGCGCGCCACCGCCTGCTGATCCCGATCGACGCCACCGACGCGTCACGCCGGGGCGTGGCTTACGCGCTCGAGCTGGCGAGGCAGGCCGCGCACGTGGAGGTCTGCCTGCTCTACGTCGTGGCGCCGGTCCGGGACTGGGAGATCCTGCGTTTCCGGACCGAACGGGAGATCCACCAGCATTTTGAGTCGCGGGCCGAGTGCCTCCTGGAGGAAGCCTCGGTGCCGCTGAAGGCGGCCGGCATCCCCTGCAGCACGTGCTTTCGGGAGCAGGAGCCGGTGTTCGGCATCCTCGACCTCGCCGAGCAGCTCGACTGCACGGCGATCGTCCTGCCGCGGCCCGACTGGCTGGACTTCCACGGCAACAGCCTGGTCCGCCGGCTCAGGCAGGCCCGGCGGGGCGCCCCGCTTGTCCTGATCGGAGCCGACGGCGCCGTGGCGCATTGAGCGGCCTGGGCGGCGACGCCTCAGGGCCGGATCTGGATCCCCCAGCCGAAGCCGCCGTAGGGTGCGAAGTGGCGATAGGGGTAGCCGAAGGGATGGCTGCGGTAGGGCCAGAACGGGTCGGCGTAGGGCACGCTGCGCCGGGCGCGTTCGGCATCCGCCTGGGCGCGCTTGAGAGCGGCGGCCTGTTCGGCGTCGCGCCGGGCCCGCTGTGCGGCGGCCTCGTCCTGGGCCCAGCGGGTGTGGGCATCGTTGAGGGCGTCGAGCACCTCGGGTGCGACCCCCTGGGCCTTGAGGCGCACCGCCTCCGACGGGCTGATCGGGTGGCGGGTGCCGGTGCGGCGGATTTCGTCAAGCAGGGCGGCGCTGCCCTGCCCGGCCCGGGAGCGGGCCACCACCTCGTCGAGGCTGAGCGGCACCACCGCCTGGCGGGCCCGCTCGATCTCGGCCAGCGCGCCGGGGTCGAGGCGCTGGATGGCCTGGGGCGAGGCGTTCGGCGCCGCGCACGCCAGTTGCAGCAGCGCGGCGGCGGCCGCGACGGCAAATGTCAGGTTTCGGCCGGCCATGCTGCCCTCCTGCGTTCAGAGCCGCTCGTAAAGAGCGACGACCAGATCCATCTGCTCGAGGATGCGCTCGCTGGTGGTGGCCACGTCGGAGGCGGCCTTCACCCGGTCGGTGGCGGCCCGCAGCTGCAGCGCGTTCTGGAAGAAGAACCACTGCTGCTCGACCAGCGCCAGCTCGGACTTGATCTGGGCGGTGCTCTGGCTGGCGGCCTTGAGCTCTTCGTGGGCCTTGGCGAACTCCTTCATCGCGGTGTCGAGCATGCTGCCCGCCTCGGCGGCATTCACCCCCATCTGGCGGAACAGGTAGGCCTTGGCCATGCGCTGGGACAGCATGCGCTGGCGGCCCGACAGGTTGACCAGCTGCCCGCCGCTGGTGCCCGCAGCCTTCTCGTAAGCGGCGGTCAGCTTCTGGGCGGCGGCGAGCACGCTCTCGCTGTGGCTCCACACCGCCTTGGGGTCGGCGCGGAGGTCGGCCAGCAGGGGGCGGTAGACGCGCCAGTCCTGCTCGAGCGCCTGGGTGAGGCCGCGGATGTCGTCGCCGGGCTGGAGCGTCTTGAGCTCGCCGAGGATCTGCTCGAAGGATGCCAGCGACTGGGCCAGGATGCTCTTCGAGCGGTCGGGCAGCACCCCCTGCACCAGCAGCAGCCAGGCCTTGGCGCCGCGCTGGGAGAGCATGCGCAGGCGGCCGCTCTTGTTGATCGCCACCGGCAGGCTGAGGCTCGTTCCGGCCACGGGGGCGGCCCCGGCCGTGCCGGACAGCAGGCTGCTGGCCGCGGCAAAGATCAGGAACTCGCGTCGTTGCATGTCAGGCTCCGGTTCCGCCGACGGTCAGGCCGTCGATGCGCAGGGTGGGTTGGCCGACCCCGACCGGCACGCTCTGGCCATCCTTGCCGCAGGTGCCGACGCCCGGGTCGAGGGCGAGGTCGTTGCCGATCATCGAGACGCGGGTGAGGCAGTCGGGGCCGTTGCCGATGAGAGTGGCGCCCTTGACCGGGCGGGTCACCTTGCCGTCCTCGATGAGATAGCACTCGGACGTGGAGAACACGAACTTGCCCGACGTGATGTCCACCTGGCCGCCGCCGAAATTGACTGCGTAGAGGCCGTTCTTGACCGACGCGATGATCTCGGCCGGCTCGTGCTGGCCGGCCAGCATGATGGTGTTGGTCATGCGCGGCAGCGGCAGGTGGGCGAAGGATTCGCGCCGCCCGTTGCCGGTGGGGGCGACGCCCATCAGGCGGGCGTTGAGCATGTCCTGCATGTAGCCGGTGAGGATGCCGTCCTCGATCAGCACGGTGCGCTCGGTCGGATTGCCCTCGTCGTCGATGGACAGCGAGCCGCGACGGTCGGGCAGCGTGCCGTCGTCCACCACGGTGACGCCCTTGGCCGCGACCTGCTGGCCGATCAGCCCGGAAAACGCCGAGCTGCCCTTGCGGTTGAAGTCGCCCTCGAGGCCGTGGCCGATCGCCTCGTGGAGCAGGATGCCCGGCCAACCGGGGCCGAGCACCACCGGCATGGTGCCGGCCGGCGCCGGATCGGCCGCGAGGTTGACGCGCGCCTGATGCACGGCATCGCGCGCGTAGTCGTGCAGGCGATCGTCGCAGAAATACCCGTAGTCGTAACGCCCGCCGCCGCCGGCGCTGCCCTGCTCTCGGCGGCCACCCTCTTCCATGATCACGGTGATCGACACCCGCACCAGCGGGCGCACGTCGGCCGCCATGTGGCCGTCGCTGCGCGCCACCATCACCACCTCCCACGAGCCGGCGATGTGCGCCATGACCTGGGTGACGCGGGGGTCCTCGCCGCGGGCAAAGCCCTCGAGGCGCTCGAGCAGCTTGACCTTGGCGGTGTCGTCGAGCGAATCGAGCGGGTCGTCGGCGCGGTACAGGCGGTTCTTCAGCTTGTGCGGCACGATGCCGACGCGGCGGCGCTCGCCCGCCGCGGCGATCGCGCGCGTCGCGGTGGCGGCGCCGACCAGGGCGTCGAGCGAGATGTCGTCGGAGTAGGCGAAGGCGGTCTTCTCGCCGCTGATCGCGCGCACGCCCACGCCCTGCTCGAT
>JAKLLM010000036.1 GCA_023150125.1 Zoogloea sp. | reverse complement strand
GGTGTCCTGCGCGGCGAACACATTGTGCGCAGCCAGACGAGCGCCACTGACCGACGCTACGACAGCGCGCTTCCCGACGTCTGAGAAGGCTTCAAAAAGCACGAACCCCCGGAAAACCGGGGGTTCGTCAGCAGTCTGAGTCGAGCTGCTGCTCGACTCCTGCCACGCCCTGATGAACGTCGGCGTCGACCGCTACAAGCGCCCGGCCAAGCTGTCCCTCACAAAGGAGCTCACCCGCCAGCGCGAGCGCTCCGAATACCTGCAAAGCCAGGTGAACGACCTCTGGCGCACCCTGCCCGCCCAGGCCAGCCGCGCCCACGCCGTCGAGGCGCGGCGCTTCCCGCCCGAGCCGCAGGAGAACCTGCTCTACTTCATCGAAAAAAACGCCCCGCTCCTCGAGCCCTGGCAGCGCGAAGTCGTGCGCATCGTGCGCAAGATCAGCCAGTATTTCTTCCCCCAGCGCCAGACCCAGGTGATGAACGAAGGCTGGGCCACCTACTGGCACTACACCCTGCTCAACACGCTATACGACGAAGGCCTGCTCACCGACAGCTTCATGATGGAGTTCCTGCACTCCCACACCAACGTCGTCTACCAGCCCGGCTACGACGAGCCCTGGTACCGCGGCATCAACCCCTACGCCCTGGGTTTTGCGATGTGGCAGGACATCCGCCGCATCTGCGAAGCCCCCACCGACGAAGACCGCCAGTGGTTTCCCGACATCGCCGGCAGCGACTGGCGCGAAACCTTCGACTTCGCGATGCGCAACTTCAAGGACGAAAGCTTCGTCGCCCAGTTCCTGTCGCCCAAGGTGATGCGCGACTTCCGCCTGTTCGCCATCCTCGACGACGACAAGGACGCCAAGCTCAAGGTCTCCGCCATCCACGACGAAGCCGGCTACCGCCGCGTCCGCGAGATCCTGTCCGACAACTACAACCTCGGCAGCCGCGAGCCCAACCTGCAGGTGTGGGACGTGGACGTGCGCGGCGACCGCTCCCTCACCCTGCGCCACCAGGCCTACCTGCGCCGCCCGCTCTCCGGCGACAGCGAGGAAGTGCTCAAGCACGTCGCCCACCTGTGGGGCTTCGCGGTGCGCCTGGAGGTGGCGAGCGAGGACGGCAGCGTCTCGTGCCTCCACGAATGCCGCCGCGAGCGCAGAAAACACGACGCACCGCAGGCCTGAGCCCCATCGCCCGCAGCCTCCGCCCTTCACTTCGTCGCCCGCCCGGGCGTGGCGACGATTAAAATGTGCGGATGTCTGCCGTCGATTTCCATCAAGTCCTGGGCGTCACGCCCGATGCCAGCGCCGCCGAGATCAAGCGCGCCTACAAGCGCCTGGCCATGCGCTGGCACCCGGATCGCAACCCCGACCCCACCGCCCACGACCAGTTCCGGCGCGTGCGGGAAGCCTTCGAACGCCTCACCCAGCCCGTCGCAGACGAGCCCGACGACGACGCTGCCACCGACCCCCCGCCCCCCCACAAGCAGCGCCAAAGCCGCCCCCGCGGCACCGATCACCGCCAGGACGTCACCGTAGACCTCACCGAAGCCGCCGACGGCACCACCGTCACGGTGACCATCGAAGGGCGCGAACCCTGCGACGACTGCGACGGCAGCGGCCAGCGCAGCTACGGCCGCACCAGCATGTGCGGCAGCTGCCACGGCAGCGGCCGCCTGCGCAGCAACGGCAAGCTCGAAACCTGCGGCGACTGCGGCGGCAAGGGTTTCACCACCGACAACAGCTGCCCCTCCTGCCAGGGGCGCGGCTGGCAGCCGGCCGACCGCCAACTCGCCGTCACGGTGCCCCCGGCCATGCTGCCCGGCGAAGAGCTCCGCATTGCCGGCCAGGGTGGGCCGGCCCCCGACGGTGGCGACCCGGGCGACCTCTACCTCACCCTGCGCACCCGCCCCCACCCGCTCTTCCGGCTGCAGCACCACGACCTCCACGTGGCCGTGCCGGTGAGCATCTTCCGCCTGCTGGCTGGCGGCACCATCGAAGTCCCGACCCTAACCGGCCTGCACGACGTCCTGCTGCCCGAAGCCGCCGCGAGCGCCGAAATCCGGGTGCCCGGAGCCGGCTTCCCGGCCCGCGGCCGCCGCAAGGCAGGCGACCTGGTGGTCCACCTCGCGCCCCAGCACCCCGCATTCCTCAGCAAGGAACAAAAAGCCATGCTCGAAATGGCAGAACAAGTCCTGCAGCACCAGCTCGCAAGCCAGAGCCCGGCCCTCGCCGCCTGGAACGACCTGCTAGACGCCCACCGCTGAGCCCCGTGCGCAAACTGCGCACACCCCAACCCCGACCCGATACATGCCCCGCAAGACACCCGAACTCCTCGCCCCGGCCGGCTCCCTGGCCATGCTCGACACCGCCTTCGCCTTTGGCGCCAGCGCCATCTACGCCGGCCAGCCGCGCTACTCCCTGCGCGTGCGCAACAACGACTTCGGCGACCTGCCCGTGCTGGCCGACGGCATCGCCCGTGCCCACGCCCTGGGCAAGCACTTCTACGTGGTTGCCAACATCTACCCCCACGGCGCCAAGATCAAGACCTTCATCAAGGACATCGCCCCGGTCATCGCGCTCGGGCCCGACGCCCTGATCATGTCCGACCCGGGCCTCATCATGATGGTCCGCGAGAACTTCCCCGAGATGCCGATCCACCTGTCGGTGCAGGCCAACACCGTGAATGCAGCCGCCGTGCGCTTCTGGAAGATGGCCGGCATCTCGCGGGTGATCCTGTCCCGCGAGCTGTCGCTGGACGAGATCGCCAGCATCCGCCAGGACTGCCCAGACACCGAGCTCGAAGTGTTCATCCACGGCGCGCTGTGCATCGCCTACTCGGGGCGCTGCCTGCTGTCGGGCTACTTCAACCACCGCGACCCCAACCAGGGCAGCTGCACCAACTCCTGCCGCTGGGACTTCAAGACCCACGAAGCCAAGACCTGCGGCAGCGGCGACGTGCATCTCCTCGAAGAGCCCCACAAGCGCCCCGGCGAGTACATGCCCATCGAGGAAGACGAGCACGGCACCTATATCCTCAACTCCAAGGACCTGCGCGCCATCGAGCACGTGCAGCGGCTTACCGAGATCGGCATCGACTCCTTCAAGATCGAAGGCCGCACCAAGAGCCCCTACTACGTCGCCCGCACCTGCCAGGCCTACCGCCAGGCCATCGACGACGCCGTCGCCGGGCGCGGCCTCGACCCGGCGCTGCTCGGCCAGCTCGAAGGCCTCGCCAACCGCGGCTACACCGACGGCTTCTACCAGCGCCACACGCCCCACGAAACCCAGAACTACCTGCGTGGCCACTCCGAATCCGGGCGCAGCCTGTACGTGGGCGACGTGGTCGCCTACGACGCCGCCCGCGGCCTGGCCGAGGTCGCCACCAAGAACGCCTTCTCGGTGGGCGACCGCCTCGAGCTGATCCACCCCGCCGGCAACAGCGAGCTGCAGGTGGAGCGCCTCATCACCCCCACCGGCGACGAGATCGCCCGGGTGCCAGGCAGCGACCATCGGGTCTGGCTGCCCCTGCCTCCCGAAAGCGTCGGTGCCTTTGTGGCACGTTTTATCTGAATCCGCTTCAAAACACCCCAACAACCTTGCGCAAGGCGCTGAAACAGTTCAGAATGCTGCGTTTCCGGGTGGCCAAATTCACCACCCACGTGTACGTACCCCAAAGGATAAAGCGATGAAAGCCGATACCCATCCGAATTACAAGGAAGTCCAGGTCACCTGCTCCTGCGGTCACACCTTCGTGACCCGCTCGACCATGGGCAAGCAGCAGTACCACGTGGAAGTGTGCTCCGCCTGCCACCCGTTCTACACCGGCAAGCAGAAGATCGTCGATACCGCTGGCCGCGTCGAGCGCTTCCGCCAGAAGTACGGTTCCGTTCAGCGTCTGGGCTGATCCGCAACACAGTTGCCGGAGTCGTCGAAAAAAGGCAGCCTCGGCTGCCTTTTTTATTTTGTGCGCACCTCGATCACGCCAACCCGACTGCACCCTAGCCGCCCATGCAGAACGCCGCCCCCCGCTTCAGCCTCAACCTGCCGGCACCGCTCCAGGCCTGGCAACTCGGCCTGCTGCTCGCCGTCTATCTCGTCGTCGGCACCACGGGCCACCTGCCCTGGCGGGGCGACGACCTCACCTATCTCGGGCCGATCCATTCGATCCTGACCCGGGGCACCTGGCTCGTTCCCGAGCTCGCCGGCGAAACCTTCCGCGACTTTCCGCCGCTTTACTACTGGGTCGGCGCCCTGCTCGCCAAGGCGCTCGGCTGGCTGCTGCCCATCCATGACGCGGCGCGCCTGGCCAGCAGCCTGTTCACCGCGGCCTTCCTCTACTGGATCGGCGTCGCCGCCCGGCGGCTGTACGGCCCCACCGCCTTCGCCCCCGCGATCCTGCTGGGCGTGAGCTCCCTCGGACTGGTGGTCCACGCCCACGAAACCCAGCCCGTGCTGGCCCAGCTGGCCGGCATGGCCCTATGCTACGCCGGCCTTGGCCAGCTCTCCACACGCCCGCTGGCGGGCGGCCTCGAAGCCGGCCTGGGGGCGGGCCTCGCATTTCTCGCGGGCGGCCTCCCGGCCCTGGCGCTCACCCTGCCGGTGATGCTCGTCGCCCCCCTGCTGTGCAGCGCCTGCCGCTCCCGGCAGGCCATCGGCGGTATCGCCGCCGGCGCCGCCGTCGCGCTCCTCATCCCCGCCGGCTGGCTTGCCGCCGTGGCCGTGCTGCAGCCGGGTGAAGCCTCGCGCTGGCTGGCCAGCGAAATCGCCTCCGTGCTGCCCCACGCTGATCACCTGGGCAACTTCAGCCGCCTGCTGCAGCTCCTCGGCTGGTTCGCCTGGCCCCTGTGGCCGATCGCCGGCTGGGCCATCTGGCGCAACCGCCATGTGCTCGCGACTCCGCCCCTGGCCCTGCCGATCATGGCCTGCGTGCTGGCGATCCTGCTAGTGACGACGACCGGCCCGCTGCGGCCCGCCAGCGCGCTGCCCGTCCTCCCGGCCTTCTGCCTGCTAAATGCCTTCGACTGGTTCAGCGTGGTGGCATTCACCTTCTTCGCGATCCTGGTCTGGCTCGGCTGGAGCGCACTCACTTTCGGCTGGCCTCCCGGGCTGGCACGCCAGCTTGCCAAGACGGCGCCCAACTTCGCGAGCAGCAGCGTCGGCCTGGCCGCGTCCATCGGCGCACTCGTCAGCATCGCGCTGCTGGTACTTCCCCAGCTCACCCAACGCACGCCCTGGCGCGGCGCCACCAACTGGGCCCTCGGGATGACGCTGCTGTGGTGCCTGGCGGTCGTGCTGTGGCAGCCCTGGTTCGCCCACACCAAGAACTACCAGCCGGTTGCCGGCGAGCTCCGCAAGGTTCTCGCAGCGCAGCCGGCGGGCTGCATCAGCCGCCAGGGCCTGGCCGACACCCAGCGGGCGGCCCTCGACTATTTCGCGGATATCCGCACCGTCAGCGACAAGTCGGAGGCGGCTGACGACTGCCCGCTGCACCTGAGCTATGCAATTGGCGCCAACTCCAGGAAACTCAAGGAGCCCGGCACCCTCATCTGGGAACGCCGCCTGGGCGGAGGCCGCAAGGCGGAGCTGTTCAGGCTTTACCGACGCAACTGAAGACAGAGCGCACGCCGGGCAGCAAGGCCGCAGGCCGAGCAGACGATCGATAGCAGACAAGCACAAAAAAAACCGCCCCAACTGCGTTTGCAGAAGGGGCGGTTTTTTTAGGGGCATCCGCTGCGGATGCAGCGCAAGCCTGCCTTATCGTACCTGCGGGGTCTGGACGAAGACTTCGTCGGGCCTGGTGAGGCCCAGCTCGAAGCGGGCCCGCTCCTCGACCGCCTCATAGCCGGTCTTCAGGTCGCGGACTTCGGCCTCGAGGCTGCTGTTGCGCTGCTCGAGACGGCGATTGGCCTCTTTTGAAGCGGAGAGCTGCTTCTCGACCTCCCAAACGCGCAGCCAACCGCCCTTGCCGATCCACAAAGGATACTGCAAGGCGACAACAAGGAGGGCGAGAACGATGCTGGGCCAGCGCATGGGTCAGAAAAAGAGGAGCGTTTCGGGGCAGCCGGCGCGTGCCGGCCGCCTCGCCTGCGATCAGATCTTGCGCAGGTTGTAGAAAGCCGACAGGCCCGGGTAGACGGCGGTATCGCCGAGATCTTCCTCGATGCGCAGCAGCTGGTTGTACTTGGAGATGCGATCGGAGCGGGACAGCGAACCCGTCTTGATCTGCATGGCGTTGAGGCCCACCGAGATGTCGGCGATAGTGGAGTCTTCGGTCTCGCCGGAGCGGTGGGAGATCACCGCGGTGTAGCCGAAGCGCTTGGCCAGCTCGACGGCCTCGAAGGTTTCGGTGAGGGTGCCGATCTGGTTGATCTTGATGAGGATGGAGTTGGCGATGCCCTTCTCGATGCCTTCCTTCAGGATCTTGGTGTTGGTGACGAAGAGGTCGTCGCCGACGATCTGCACGCGCTTGCCGAGGCGATCGGTGAGCAGCTTCCAGCCTTCCCAGTCGCCTTCGGCCATGCCGTCTTCGATCGAGATGATCGGGAACTTGTCGACCAGGGTGGCTAGATAATCCACAAAGCCGGCGGCGGTCAGGGACAGGCCTTCGCCTTCCAGCTCGTACATGCCGTTCTTGTAGAACTCGGAGGCCGCGCAGTCGAGGGCCAGCACCACGTCGCTGCCGGCTTCGTAGCCGGCGTTGGAGATGGCTTCGAGGATCAGGTTGAGGGCTTCGTCGGTGCCCGACACATTGGGGGCAAAACCGCCTTCGTCGCCGACGGTGGTGGGGTAGCCCTTCTTGTCGGTGAGCTTCTTGAGGTGGTGGAAGATCTCGGCGCCACAGCGCAGGGCTTCGCGGAAGCTCTTGGCGCCGATCGGCATGATCATGCATTCCTGGATGTCCAGGGAGTTGTTGGCGTGGGCACCGCCGTTGATGACGTTCATCATCGGCACCGGCATGGCCATGCGGCCGGAACCGCCGAAGTAGCGATAGAGCGGCAGGCCGGCCTCTTCGGCGGCAGCCTTGGCGACGGCCATGGAGACAGCCAGCATCGCATTGGCGCCCAGGCGCGACTTGTTGTCGGTGCCGTCGAGCTCGATCAGGGTGCGGTCGATGAAGGCCTGGTCTTCGGCGTCGAGGCCGATGAGCGCCTCGGAGATCTCGGTGTTGACGTTCTCGACGGCCTGCAGGACGCCCTTGCCCAGGTAGCGGGCGGCGTCGCCGTCGCGCAGCTCGATGGCCTCGCGGGAGCCGGTGGAGGCGCCGGACGGCACCGCCGCGCGGCCCATCACGCCGGATTCCAGCAGCACGTCGGCTTCAACGGTGGGGTTGCCGCGGGAATCGAGAATCTCGCGGGCAATGACATCAACAATGGCGCTCATGAACTTCCTCTCTCTTCTGAATTTAAACCGGCGACGACACCGCCACCTTGAACTTCAAATCTGACACACCGCGCCTTAGCGGCTCTCCTCGAAGCCCTCGGCCTTGACCAGGGCGTCGATGGCCTTGAGGGTCGCGAGCAGGGACTTGAGGCGCGGCAGCGGCCACGCGTTGGGGCCGTCGGAAAAGGCCTTGGACGGATCGGGGTGGGTCTCCATGAAGAGGCCGGAGATGCCGACCGCCACCGCGGCGCGGGCCAGCACGGGCACGAACTCCCGCTGGCCGCCCGACGAAGTGCCCTGCCCGCCCGGCAGCTGCACCGAGTGGGTGGCATCGAAGACCACCGGGCAACCGGTCTCGCGCATGATCGCCAGGGAGCGCATGTCGGAGACCAGGTTGTTGTAGCCAAAGGAGACGCCGCGTTCGCAGACCATGATGTTGTCGGCGCCGCCATTCACCTCGCGTGCCTTGTCGACGACGTTCTTCATGTCGCCCGGCGCGAGGAACTGGCCCTTCTTGATGTTGACCGGCTTGCCGCAGGAGGCGACGGCGTGGATGAAGTCGGTCTGCCGGCACAGGAAGGCCGGCGTCTGCAGCACGTCGACGACCGCCGCCACGTGAGGCACCTCGGCCTCGGTGTGCACGTCGGTGAGGACCGGCACGCCGACCCGCTCACGCACCTCGGCGAGGATCTCGAGGCCCTTCTCCATGCCCATGCCACGGAAGGACTGGCCGGAGCTCCGGTTGGCCTTGTCGTAGCTGGACTTGTAGATGAAGGGAATCGCCAGCTCGGCGCAGATGTCCTTGAGCGCCGCCGCGGTTTCGAGGGCCATCTCCCGGGACTCGATGACGCAGGGCCCGGCAATCAGGAAGAAGGGTTTGTCCAGACCGACATCGAAACCGCAGAGTTTCATGGGGATTCCTTTCAGTTGCCCTGCTGGTGGGCAAGGGCAGCCTTGACGAAGGCGGTGAACAGCGGGTGGCCGTTACGCGGGTTGGAGGTGAACTCCGGGTGGAACTGGCAGCCGACGAACCACGGATGGACCTCGGAGGGCAGCTCGATCATCTCGCACAGGTCGGTGCCCGGCGCGCGCCCGGAAACCCGCAGGCCCTGGGCCTCGAGCTGGGACAGCAGGGTGTTGTTGACCTCGTAGCGATGGCGGTGGCGCTCGGTGATCTCGGCGTTGCCGTAGATCTCGCGGGCCAGGGAGCCTTCGGTGAGCTTGCAGACCTGACCACCCAGGCGCATGGTGCCGCCGAGGTCGGAGTCTTCGCCGCGCTTCTCGACCTTGCCGGAGGCGTCGTGCCATTCGGTGATCAGGCCGATCACGGGGTAGTCGGTGTGGCGGTCGAACTCGGTGCTGTGGGCGCCGTTCATGCCGGCCACGTCGCGGGCGAACTCGACGACCGCCAGCTGCATGCCGAGGCAGATGCCGAGGTAGGGCACCTTGTTCTCGCGGGCGTAGCGGATCGCGGCGATCTTGCCCTCGGTGCCGCGCCGGCCGAAGCCGCCGGGGACGAGGATGGCGTCCATGGACTTGAGCGCGCCGCAGCCGTTCTTTTCGATGTCCTCGGAATCCAGGTAGTGGATGTTGACCTTGCTGCGGGTGTGCATCCCGGCATGGTTGAGGGCTTCGATCAGCGACTTGTAGGACTCGGTGAGATCGACGTACTTGCCGACGAAGGCGATGTTGAGCGTGTTCTGCGGGTTCTGCAGGGCATCGATGAGGCGCTCCCAGATCGACAGGTCGGCCGCGCGGGCCAGGATGCCCAGCTTGTGGCAGACGATCTCGTCGAGCATCTGGTCGTGGAGCATGCCCGGGATGCGGTAGATGGAGTCGGCATCGAGGCACTCGATGACGGCTTCGGGCATCACGTTGCAGAACAGCGCGATCTTGCGGCGCTCGTCGGCCGGCACGGAGCGGTCGGCGCGGCACAGCAGGATGTCGGGCTGAATGCCGATCTCGCGCAGCTCTTTCACCGAATGCTGGGTGGGCTTGGTCTTCAGCTCGCCGGCGGTCGGGATGTAGGGCAGCAGCGTGAGGTGGATGAAGCAGGTGCCCTGGCGGCCTTCTTCGATGCCCATCTGGCGGATGGCCTCGAGGAAGGGCAGCGATTCGATGTCGCCCACGGTGCCGCCGACTTCGACGATCGCCACGTCGGCACCTTCGGCGCCGCGCTTGACGTAGGTCTTGATCTCGTCGGTGATGTGGGGGATGACCTGGACGGTCTTGCCGAGATATTCGCCGCGCCGCTCCTTCTTGATCACCGCCTCGTAGATCTGGCCGGTGGTGAAGTTGTTGCGCTTGCTCATCTTGGCGCTGGTGAAGCGCTCGTAGTGGCCGAGGTCGAGGTCGGTCTCGGCACCGTCTTCGGTCACGAAGACTTCCCCATGCTGGAAGGGGCTCATCGTGCCGGGGTCGACGTTGATGTAAGGATCGAGCTTGAGGTGGGTAACCTTGATTCCGCGGGATTCGAGAATCGCCCCGAGGGAGGCTGCGGCGATGCCCTTGCCCAGGGAGGACACGACACCACCGGTAACGAAGACGTATTTGGTCATGACACGGGGGACTTCTGGAAAGGGGAATGATAGCCGATCCACCCCCCTCTCTTCAACGGTCGAGAGCGGCAAAGCTGCCCGCTCCGGGGCCCGACACCGGGCCCGACCCGCCTCAATCCCCCGTCGTCAGCGGAAAACGCCTAGTTGTCGCGGATGAAATCCCGGTTGATCTCACGGAACAGCGGCCCCGCGCTGTCGTGCAGCCACTCGAAGGCCACCATCTCGCGGGTCACGATCTCGACCCCGTGGCTGCGCATGCGGGCCAGCGCCGCCTCCTTGTCGGCCGGCTTGCGGGAGCCGACGGCGTCGGCCACCACAAACACCTCCTTGCCCTGCCAGCGCAGGTCGAGCACCGTCTGCATCACGCAGACGTGGGCCTCGGTGCCCACCACGACCACCTGCCGGCGCTGCTCGACGGCGGTGCCGGCAAGGCAGCCGTCGGCCACACACGAGAAGTGGGTCTTGGTGACCAGCGGCGCATCGCCGGCAGTCGCCCGCAGCGAGGCCGCAGTCGGCCCGAGCCCTTCTGGATACTGCTCGGACACCACCACCGGCACCCCCATCCGCCGGGCCACGCCGACCAGCCAGCTGCAATTGCCGAGCACGGCCTCGCCGTCGGCGATGGAGGGCAGCAGGCGCTCCTGCACATCGACGACCAGCAGGCTGGACGTTTCGCGATTCATCAGCATGTGTTCGATGCCTCCAGATCAGGACTGCAGTTCGGGCCGCGCCCGGAAATGTTCGAGGGCGGCCGGGTTGGCCAGCGCCTCGACGTTCTTGACCGGCTCGCCGTGCACCACCGCGCGCACCGCCAGCTCGACGATCTTGCCGCTCTTGGTGCGCGGGATGTCGGCCACCTGCACGACCCGCGCCGGCACGTGGCGCGGCGTGGTGCTGGCACGGATGGTGTCGCGGATGCGGGCGATCAGCGCATCGTCGAGGGTGAGCCCCTCGCGCAGCTTGACGAAGAGCACCACGCGGACGTCGGCGCCCTCCCCCGGCGGCCACTGCTGGCCGATCACCAGCGATTCCACCACCTCTTCCAGCCGCTCGACCTGGCGGTAGATCTCGGCCGTGCCGATGCGCACGCCGCCCGGGTTGAGGGTCGCGTCGGAGCGGCCATAGATGATGATGCCGTCGTGACTGGTGAGCTCCGAGTAGTCGCCGTGGCACCAGATGTTGTCGAAGCGCCCGAAATACGCCGCGCGATACCTGGCGCCGTCCGGATCGTTCCAGAAGCCGACCGGCATCACCGGGAAGGGGCGGGTGCACACCAGCTCGCCCTTCTCGCCGCGCACCGGGCGGCCGGCCTCGTCGAACACCTCCACCGCCATGCCGAGCCCCTTGCACTGGATCTCGCCGGGCCACACGGGCAGAGTCGGGTTGCCGAGCACGAAGCACGAGACGATGTCGGTGCCGCCCGAGATCGACGACAGGCACAGGTCGGCCTTGATCTCGCGGTAGACATACTCGAAGCCCTCGGGCACCAGCGGGCTGCCGGTGGAGAACATCGCCCGCAGCGCAGACAGGTCATGGGTCGCCCGCGGCCGCAGGCCAGCTTTGGCGATGCCGTCGATGAACTTGGCCGAGGTGCCGAAATGGGTCATGCCTTCGGCCTGGGCGTAGTCGAAGAGGATCGCGCCATCGCCGATCATCGGCGAGCCGTCGTAGAGCAGCAGCGTGGCGCCGGAGGCCAGGCCCGACACCAGCCAGTTCCACATCATCCAGCCGCAGGTGGTGAAGTAGAACAGCTTGTCGCCGGGCTTCACGTCGCCGTGCAGGCGATGCTCCTTGATGTGCTGCAGCAGCACCCCGCCGGCACCATGAACGATGCACTTGGGCACCCCCGTGGTGCCCGACGAGTACATGATGTAGAGCGGATGATCGAAGGGCAGCCGGGCAAACGGAATCTCGGTCTGATCGAGGAAAGGCCGGACGAAATCCGCCAGCATGCGCGCGTGATGCACGTGGGAGATGTCGTGGTGGGCATGCACGTAGGGCACCACCACCACCCGCTTCACCGAGGGCAGGCCGTCGGTGATGGCGGCCAGGCGCTCCATGCAATCGACGATCTTGTCGTTGTAGTAGTAACCATCGACCGCCACCAGCACCTTGGGCTCGATCTGGCCAAAGCGGTCGAGCACGCCCTGCACGCCGAAATCCGGCGACGCCGACGAGAAGATCGCCCCGATGCTCGCTGCCGCCAGCATCACGACGATGGTATCCGGAACGTTGGGCATCCACGCGGCGACCCGATCGCCCGGCTCGACCCCCATCTCCAGCAGCGCCGCCGCGAAGTGGGCCACCTGGCGATACAGGTCGCCGTGGCTCAGGCGGTTCTTGACCCGGTCCTCGCCCCAGAACACCAGGGCATCGCTGTCATCGCGGCTGCGCAGCAGGTTCTCGGCAAAGTTCAGCCGGGCCTCGGGAAACCAGCGGGCGCCGGGCATCCGCTGCCCATCCTCGAGCACCACCGGGCCCATCTGGCCACGCACCTCGCCGAGTTCCCAGACCGAGGCCCAGAACTCCTCGGGCTGCTCCACGGACCACGCATGCAGGGCCGTGTAATCGGGCAGCGCCCGGCCCCAGCGACGTTCGGCCCCTCGGGCAAAGGCCGTCATGTTGGCAGCCGCAATACGATCGCCGTCAGGCACCCAAAGCGGGCGATCGGCAACGGGGTAAGTCATCACGCTTCTCCTGATTCCTGCGCCGACCCACGCCGGCGACATCGCTTCGATAACAGCTGCCTAGCTTACCGCGGCGCGCACCGCCTCGGGGAGCGGCACCGACTTGCCGGTCTGCGGGTTCATCCACACCACCTTGGAGCTGCCCTCCGCGTAGATGCGCTCGTCGCCGTCGACGAGCAACTCGTACCAGGTCATCAGGCTGCTGCGGCCGGGCTCGCCACCGTACATGCGCACGATCACCGTTGCCGGGTAATTGACCGGGAGCATGAAGGTGCACGCGGCGTTGATGATCACCGGCGCCGTATCGTTGTCCGGGCTCACCGCCGAGCCCATCTGCTCGAGCCACTCGACCCGGGTCTGCTCCAGGTAGCGGAAATACACGGTGTTATTGACGTGCCCGTAGGCATCCATGTCGCCCCAGCGGACGGGCATGCGGGACGTGATCAGCAGGCGGCGGCCAGCCGCCAGCATCGGGGATTGTTCGGCCATCGTGTTGTCTCCTCGGGGATTTCCTGTTGTATATGGGCGCAAATTTGTCAGGGTAGAGAGCTGTACCACAAGACGGGAGCAAGGTAACATACGCCACCGTATGGGAGCCAGCGCCGGCGCGCCGATTGCCCTCGTGCCGAGCCGGGGTTCCCCTTCGCTCCTAGCCAAAAAAACCAATACGCCATACTCGAGGAGACACAGATGGAACGGGAGTCCATGGAATTCGACGTCCTGATCGTTGGCGGCGGCCCCGCAGGCCTTGCCGCAGCAATCAGGCTCAAGCAGCTGGCAGCCGAAAAGGGGCAGGATTTCTCCATCTGCCTCATCGAAAAGGCGGCCGAAATCGGCGCCCACATCCTCTCCGGCGCGGTCGTCGACCCCCGCGCCCTCAACGAGCTCTTCCCCGACTGGAAGGCGCTGGGCGCCCCGCTCAACACCCCGGTCACCGAAGACCGGGTGATCTTCCTCTCCGAAACCGGCGGCCGGCAGGTGCCCAACGGCCTGCTTCCCGACGCCTTCCACAACGAAGGCAACTACATCGTCCGCCTCGGCAACCTGGCCAAATGGCTGGGCGAGCAGGCCGAGGCGATGGGCATCGAAGTTTACCCGGGCTTCTCCGGCTCCCAGCTCCTCTTTGACGACAAAGGCGCGGTGGCCGGCGTGATCACCGGCGACATGGGCCTCCTGAAGGACGGCAGCGAAGGCCCCAACTTCCAGCCGGGCATGGAGCTGCGCGCCAAATACACGCTGTTCGCCGAAGGCTGCCGCGGCCACCTGGGCAAGCAGCTCGAAGCCCGCTTCAACCTGCGTGACGGTGTCGACCCGCAAACCTACGGCATCGGCATCAAGGAGCTGTGGGAGATCCCCGCCGGCCAGCACAAGCAGGGCCTGGTGGTTCACACCGCCGGCTGGCCGATGGATACGGCAACCTACGGCGGCGGCTTCTGCTATCACCTCGAAGACAACCTGGTGGCGGTGGGCTTCGTTGTCGGCCTCAACTACACCAACCCCTTCCTGTCGCCCTTCGAAGAATTCCAGCGCTACAAGACCCACCCGGAAATCCGCAAGTTCCTGGAGGGCGGCAAGCGCCTCGCCTACGGCGCCCGGGCGATTGCCGCCGGCGGCCTGCAGAGCCAGCCCAAGCTGGTCTTCCCGGGCGGCGCGCTGATCGGTGACGATGCCGGCTTCCTCAACGCCGCGCGCATCAAGGGCACCCACGCGGCAATGAAGTCCGGCATGCTGGCCGCCGAAGCAGCATTCGAGGCCCTCGTTGCCGAGCGCAGCCAGGACGAGCTCGCCAGCTATCCGGAAGCCTTCAAGGCCAGCTGGCTCCACGCCGAACTCCACAAGACCCGCAACTTCAAGCCCTACATGAAGAAGGGCCTGTGGCTGGGTTCCTTCCTGTTCGGCGCCGAGCAGAAGCTCTTCGGCGGCAACGTGCCCTGGACCCTTCACAACAGCGCCGACCACACCACGCTCCAGCCGGCCGCCGAGTGCAGCCCGATCAGCTACCCCAAGCCCGACGGCAAGCTCACCTTCGACCGCCTGTCGTCGGTCTTCCTCTCCAACACCAACCACGAGGAAGACGAGCCCTGCCACCTCCAGCTGAAGGACGCCTCGGTGCCCATCAGCATCAACCTGGCCAAGTACGACGCCCCCGAGCAGCGCTACTGCCCGGCCGGCGTGTATGAGATCGTGCGCAGCGCCGAGGGCGACAACCCGCGCCTGCAGATCAACGCCCAGAACTGCGTGCACTGCAAGACCTGCGACATCAAGGACCCGACCCAGAACATCAACTGGGTCACCCCCCAGGGCGGCGAAGGGCCGATCTACCAGGGCATGTGATCGCCCAAGCCCACGGAGCGGCACAGCACTCCGTGGCGCGACAAGCAAAAAGGCCGCCCCTCGGGACGGCCTTTTTGCTTTAGCCCAGCGGGCTCAGCCCACCCACTTCCGAGCGTTGCGGAACATCCGCATCCACGGCGAATCCTCGCCGAGGGTGTCGGGGTACCAGCTCATCTGCACGCTGCGGGCGGTGCGCTCCGGGTGCGGCATCATGATCGTGAAGCGGCCATCCGGGGTGGTGAGGCCGGTGATGCCGTCCGGCGAACCGTTGGGGTTGAACGGATAACGGGTGGCCACGGCGCCGGTGTTGTCCACGTAGCGCAGCGCGACCTTCGCGTTGTCCTGGGCGTCGACACCCTGGAACACCGCGCGGCCTTCACCGTGGGACACCACGATCGGCATCCGGCTGCCGGCCATGCCGGCGAGCAGGATCGACGGGCTCTCCTGCACCTCGACCATCACGAAGCGCGCCTCGAACTGCTCGCTGCGGTTGCGCTGGAAGCGCGGCCAGCAATCGGCCCCCGGGATGATCTCGGCCAGGTTGGACATCATCTGGCAGCCGTTGCAGACGCCCAGCGCGAAGGTGTCGGTGCGCTGGAAGAAGGTTTCGAACTGCTCGCGCAGCATGGGGTTGAACAGGATCGACTTGGCCCAGCCCTGCCCCGCGCCCAGCACGTCGCCGTACGAGAAGCCGCCGCAGGCCGCCAGGCCCTTGAAGTCGGCCAGATGTACGCGGCCGGCCTGGAGGTCGGACATATGCACGTCGAAGGGTGCGAAGCCGGCGCGCTCGAAGGCGGCAGCCATTTCGGCCTGGGAGTTTACGCCCTGCTCGCGCAGGATCGCGATCTTCGGCCGCACGCCGGTGGCGATGAAGGGCGCCGCGATGTCTTCGGCGGCGTCGAAGCCGAGCGCCACCGACAGGCCCGGGTTGGCCACGTCGGCGAGGGCCTCGAACTCTTCCTTGGCGCATTCGGCGTCGTCGCGCAGGCGGGCGATCTGGTAGCTGGTCTCGGACCAGGTCTGCAGCAGCTCGGCGCGCGGGGCGCTGAACACCAGCTTGGCGTTGCGCCAGAAGCGGAGCTCGTCACGGTCGTTGGGCTCGCCGACAAAGTGGTAGCTGAGGCGCGCGGCGCGCAGCTGCTCGGTGAAGCGGCTGCGGTCGGCGCGGCGGATCTGGATGACGGCGCCAAGTTCTTCGGAGAACAGGGCCTTGAAGAGCATGTCGTTGAAACGGCCCTTCAGGGAGTCCGGCCGCTTGTCGAGGCCATCCACGTCGTTCATGTATTGGTCGTAGGCGACGGTGTCGAGCATGACCGACAGGCCGCACTTGGAGGCGAAGGCCATCTCGCACAGGGTGGCGAAGAGGCCGCCGTCGGCGCGGTCGTGGTAGGCGAGGATCAGCCCCTCGCTGCGCCACTGCTGGATCAGCCCGAAGAAGGCGGCCAGCGATGCGGCGTCGACGTCCGGCGCGTGCTCGGCCACCGAGTTGTAGGCCTGGGCCAGCACCGAGCCGCCGAGGCGGTTGGCGTTGTTGCCCAGGTCGATCAGGAGCAGCTCGGTCTCGACGCCGTCGATCAGCTGCAGCTGCGGCGTGAGGGTGCGGCGCACGTCCTGCACCGGCGCGAAGGCGGTGACGATCAGCGACAGGGGCGAGACGACCTGCTTGCTCTCGCCTTCGTCGGTCCAGGCGGTGCGCATCGACAGGGAATCCTTGCCCACCGGGATGGCGATGCCGGCCTGCTGGCAGAACTGCGAAACGGCCTCGACGGTCTTGTAGAGCTTGACGTCTTCCCCGCGGTGGCCGGCGGCGGCCATCCAGTTGGCGGACAGCTTGACGTCGCCCAGGCTGCGGATGTCGGCGGCGGCGATGTTGGTGATCGCCTCGCCGATGGCCATGCGGCCGGAAGCCGGCGCATCCAGCGTGGCCAGCGGCGTGCGCTCGCCCATCGCGAAGGCCTCGCCGAGGTAGCCGTGGAAACTCATGGTGGTGACGGCCACGTCGGCCACCGGCACCTGCCACGGGCCGACCATCTGGTCGCGGGCGGTCATGCCGCCCACCGAGCGGTCGCCGATGGTGATCAGGAAGTTCTTGCTGGCCACCGCCGGCATGGACAGCACGCGCTTGCAGGCGTCGGCCAGCTCGATGTCGGTGACGTCGAAGGGCGGTACGAAGACCTGGCGGCTGGAGACGTTGCGGGTCATCTTCGGCGGCTTGCCGAGGAGCACCTGCATCTCCATGTCGACGGCCTTGTTGCCGAAGTGGCTGTCGGAGACCACCAGCCGGCCGTCGGCCGACGCCGTGCCGACCACCGCGAAGGGGCAGCGCTCGCGCTCGCAGATGGCGCGGAAGACTTCGAGGTTCTCGGGGGCGATCGCCAGGACGTAGCGCTCCTGGGACTCGTTCGACCAGATTTCCCGCGGGCTCATGCCCGGCTCTTCGATGTGCACCTCGCGGAGTTCGAAATGCGCGCCCAGTTCGGCGGAATCGGCCAGCTCGGGGAAGGCGTTGGAGAGGCCGCCGGCGCCCACGTCATGGATCGCCAGGATCGGGTTGGCAGCGCCCTTCTGCCAGCAGGCGTCGATGACCTCCTGGCAGCGGCGTTCGATCTCGGGGTTGCCGCGCTGCACCGAGGCAAAGTCGAGGTCGGCGGTGTTGGTGCCGGTCGCCATCGACGACGCAGCGCCGCCGCCCAGGCCGATCAGCATGCCGGGGCCGCCCAGCTGGATCATCAGGGTGCCGGGGCCGAACTTGGTCTTGAAGGACTGCTCGGCCTGGATGCTGCCGAGGCCACCGGCGATCATGATCGGCTTGTGGTAGCCGCGCACTTCGTCCTGCACGCTCTGCTCGAAGCTGCGGAAGTAGCCGGCCAGGTTGGGGCGGCCGAATTCATTGTTGAAGGCGGCCGCGCCCAGCGGGCCTTCGATCATGATGTCGAGGGCCGAGGCGATGCGTTCGGGCTTGCCGTAGTGCTTCTCCCAGGGCTGCTCGAAGCCGGGGATCTCGAGGTTGGACACCGAGAAGCCGGCCAGGCCCGCCTTGGGCTTGGAGCCACGCCCGGTGGCGCCCTCGTCGCGGATCTCGCCGCCGGAGCCGGTGGAGGCGCCCGGGAAGGGGGAGATCGCGGTGGGGTGGTTGTGGGTCTCGACCTTGGCGAGGATGTGGGTGAGCTCGTTGCGGAACTGCCAGGCGCCATTGGCGTCCGGGTAGAGCTTGTCCACCGCCGCGCCCTCGATCACCGAGGCGTTGTCGGAGTAGGCCACCACGGTGCCCTCCGGGTGGGCCTTGTGGGTCTCGCGGATCATCCCGAACAGGGTTTTATCCATCGGCCGGCCGTCGATGATCCAGTCGGCGTTGAAGATCTTGTGGCGGCAGTGCTCGGAGTTCGCCTGGGCGAACATCATCAGCTCCACGTCGGTCGGGTTGCGGCCCATGCGCGTGAAGTTGTCGACCAGGTAGTCGATCTCGTCTTCGGAGAGGGCCAGGCCCAGCTCGGTGTTGGCGACGACCAGCGCGTCACGGCCCTGCTCGATGATCGCCACGGTGGTGAGCGGCTGCGGGCTGTAGTGGTGGAACAGCGCGTGGGCGGCGTCGACGTTGTCGAGCACTGACTCGGTCATGCGGTCGTGGAGGAGCGGCAGCACCGCGTCACGGCCTGCGGCGTCGAGGCCGCCGCGCAGCTCGAGGCTGAAGGCCAGCCCGCGCTCGATGCGCACGATCTTGTCGAAGCCGCACTGGTGGGCGATGTCGGTGGCCTTCGACGACCACGGCGAGATCGTGCCGAGGCGCGGCGTGACCACCAGCAGGCTGCCCACGGGGGCCTCGCCCTCCGGGTGGGCGCCGAGGAGGTCCGTCAGGCGCGCGACTTCGTCGGCTTCGAGCGGTGCATTGATTTCCACGAAATACCAGTGCTCGGCGGCCAGCCCCTTGAGGCGTGGCAGGGCGGCCCTGACCGCGTCGGTCAGCCGGGCAAGACGGGAGCTGGAAAAGGCGGGCGCACCGCGCAGCTTGAGGATTTCGGACATGGCAAGGATGGGCGCGAAGTTGAAAGCGGCCCGGCGCAGGCTCGTGGCCCGACCGACCGGACACGTCGGAGACCGCGGATTATACCCGAGCCCTTCGCCGCATCCGACCATCGATTGCATCCGGCGAGGCAGGCCACTGACGGGACAACATCACATTCGCATCAGGCGAGTGCCCGATCCGGGGCATAGAAATCCCACGATTTAGGACAAGGGTATGCAATAATTCACATTCTGTGACCTTCGAGCGCCTGACCGACGATGCTGCCCGATCGAGCTGCCCTTCTCTCTTCGCGCATTTTCTGGGCCATTACCCTGGTCTTTTGCGCCATCGAGGCAGCGATTCTCGCCGCGGCCTATGACCACGGCGCCGACGAGGATCGCCTGGCCACCCAGCTCGCGGTCACCCACCAGGCCTCAGGCGTCGCGTGGCGCCTGGCCTCGACCAGCCTCGCCGCGGAGGCAGACCCCCAGCTGGCCTGGCTGGAGTCGGTCCTCTTCGGCCTCAACCACGGCGGCCCGGTGCATACGCTCGACAACAGCCTCGTGCAGCTGGTGGCCGTCAAACCCCGCGAAGCCCGCCATGCCCTGACCGACGCCATCGCCAGGCTGGGCAGCGCCAGCCGCCTGCACAACGCCATCCCCGGCTCGCCCCTCGTCCAGGAAGAGATCCGGGGCCTGGTCCCGGCCCTCGCCCAGCTCGGCACCCAGCTCGCCAGCCGGCGCGACGACGCCGACCGCACCGCGGCCGCGCTGGTCGGCACCGCACTCTTCACCACCGCCGCCGGCTTCATCGCCGCCGGGCTGCTGCTGCTGCGCCAGTCGCGGCGGCTGGAGCGCTCGGGCCGGCTGATGCGCTCGATGATGAACCAGATTGGCGCCGGGGTCTGCATCGTCGGCAGCACCGACAAGATCGCCGATGCCAACCGCGCCGCCTGCCGCATGCTCGGGCGTCCGCGGCGCGAGCTGCGCGGCAAGCGCATCGAGGACATCCTCACCGAGAAGGAAGGCGTATGGGTCGGCGAGCGCCCCGACGGCATGCCGCTGGCCATCGAACGCATCCCCGGCACCATCGAGGGCGAACGCGGCCCGCTGCGCATCTTCACCCTCCTCGACGTCACCGCGCGCCACCTCACCACCGAGTGCCTGCAGCACCTGGCCAACCACGACCCGCTCACCGGCCTGCCCAACCGTGGCTATCTCGAAGGCCGCTTCAAGGAAGAGCTCGCCCGCTGCCGCAAGGACGGCGTGGTGCTCGGCGTCGCCGCCCTCGACCTCGACGGCTTCAAGCCCGTCAACGACACCTACGGCCACGCGGTGGGCGACGCCCTGCTCGTCCAGATCGCCCAGCGGCTCAGCGCTGCGCTGCGCATCTCCGACGTGATCGCCCGCGTCGGCGGCGACGAGTTCATCGGGCTGTTTCCCGACGTCGGCAACCGCGACAGCCTGTCCTTCCTCGGCGAGCGCCT
>JAKLLM010000035.1 GCA_023150125.1 Zoogloea sp. | reverse complement strand
CGCAAACGATGGCCGG
Source organism: Zoogloea sp. (assembly GCA_023150125.1). Classification (GTDB taxonomy): domain Bacteria; phylum Pseudomonadota; class Gammaproteobacteria; order Burkholderiales; family Rhodocyclaceae; genus Zoogloea. The sequence continues at coordinate 15,431 of JAKLLM010000035.1, read as the reverse complement.
CGCCCCCGGGGAAGGCTCAGGCCGCGTCGAAGCCGGCCTCTTCGATGATGGCGCGCAGGGCGTTGGCCGACACCGTGGCCGGGTCGTAGCTCACCTTCGCCTCGCCGGCCTCCAGCGACACCGCCACGCTGGCCACCCCGGCGGTGGCCGACAGCGCCCCCGTCACGTTCTTCACGCAGCCCTGGCAGCTCATGCCGCCCACCTTGATCGTCACTTCTTGCATCGTGTTTCCTTTCAGTCAGGCTTGTGGGGCCGCCAGCGCCGCAACAGCAGCGAGTTGCTGACGACCGATACCGAGCTCATCGCCATCGCCGCGCCGGCGATCACCGGGTTGAGCAGGCCCAGCGCCGCCGCCGGGATGCCGATGATGTTGTAGATGAAGGCAAAGAACAGGTTCTGGCGGATCTTGCCGAGCGTGGCCCGCGACAGGGAAATCGCATCGGCGACGCTGCTCAGGTCGTTCCTCACCAAGGTCAGGTCTGCGGCCTCGATGGCCACGTCGGAGCCGGCGCCGATCGCAAACGACACATCCGCCGCCGCCAGGGCCGGCGCGTCGTTGATGCCGTCGCCGACCATCCCCACCCGGCCCTCGGCGCGCAGGGCCTCGACGGCCGCAGCCTTGTCGCCGGGCAGCACCTGGGCACGGAATTCGGTGATGCCGGCCTCGAGCGCAATCCGCGCCGCGGCGGCCGGGTGGTCACCGGTGAGCATCACCACCCGCAGGCCCAGTGCCTGGAGCCGCGCCACCGCCGCCTTCGAGCTGGCCCTGAGCGGGTCGGCGAGGCCCATCACGCCCAGCAGGCGCCCGTCGGCGGCCACCGCCACCGGCGTCAGCGCCGCGCAGGCGAGGGGTTCGAGCAGCGCCGGCGGCACCACCACGCCCAGCCCGGCGATGAAATCCGGCGAGCCGAGCTGCACCATGCGGCCCTCGACGCGCCCCGTCACACCCTTGCCGCCCACCGCCTGCACGGCCTCCGCCGCCTGCGGGGCAAGGCCTTCCGCCTGCGCCGCCTCCACCACCGCCCGGGCCAGCGGGTGGTGGCTGCTCTGCTCCAGGCTCGCGGCGAGCACCAGCAGCTCGGCCCGCGTGACGCCCTCGGCGCAGCGCAGGTCGATGAGGGACGGGCGCCCCTCGGTGAGGGTGCCGGTCTTGTCCACCACCAGCACCTTGATCTTCTCGGCCAGCTCCAGGGCCTCGGCGTTTTTGACGAGGATTCCGGCCCGAGCGCCCTGGCCAGTACCGACCATCACCGCCGTCGGCGTCGCCAGCCCCAGCGCGCAGGGGCAGGCGATCACCAGCACCGCCACGCCATTGACCAGCGCCGGCGCCAGCTCGCCGCCCAGCCACCACCACAGCCCGAAGGTGGCCAGCGCGATCGCCACCACCGTCGGCACGAAGATGGCCGCGATGCGGTCGGCGAGGCGCTGCACGTCGGGCTTGCCGCCCTGGGCCTGCTCGACGAGCCGCACGATGCCTGCCAGCAGCGTGTCGGCGCCCACCCCGCTGGCCCGGCAGCGCAGCACGCCGTCGCCATTGACCGTGGCCGCAAACACCTTGTCGCCCGGCGCCTTGGGCACCGCCACGCTCTCGCCGGTGAGCATCGCCTCATCCATCGACGAGGTGCCGGAGAGCACCTCGCCATCCACAGGCACCGCGTCGCCGGGGCGCAGCACGAAAGTCATGCCCGCCACCACCTGGGCCACCGGCAGCTCGACAAGCTGGCCGTCACGCTCAATCCAGGCCGTCGGCGGCTGCAGGCGCAGGAGCGCCTCGATGGCCGCCGAGGTGCGCGCCCGGGCCCGCGCCTCGAGCAGCTTGCCGAGCAGCACCAGGGTGATGATGCTGGCCGAGGCTTCAAAATAAACATGCAGGTCGTGGCGCCCGGCGAGCACCACGAACAGGCTGAAGAAATACGCCACGCTGGTGCCCAGCGCCACCAGCACGTCCATGTTGGCACCGCCGCCGAGCAGCGACGACCACGCCCCCTTGTAGAAGCGCCGCCCGATCCAGAACTGCACAGGCGTCGCCAGCAGGCACTGCAGCCAGCGCGGCAGCCATTCGACGTGATGATCGGCCGCATCGAAACCCGCGCCCAGCATGCCCACCATCTGGGCCAGGAAGGGCAGGCTGAGCAGCGCGGAGATCCAGAACAGGCGCAGCTCGGCGTGGAACTCCGCGTCCTTGCGGGCGCGCTCGGCCTCGCGGTCGCGGCCGGCGATGGGCGTCGCGGTGAAGCCGGCCTTGCCGATCGCGGCGACGATGGCGGCCGGGTCGGCGAGCCCCGGCGTGTAATGCACCCGCGCCGTCTCGGCGGCAAAATTGACGCTGCCCTCGACGCCGGGCAGCCGGCCGACGACCTTCTCGATACGCGCCGCGCAGGCCGCGCAGCTCATGCCGGCGATGCCGAGCTCCAGCACCTGGGGCGCCACGTCGAAACCGGCCTTGCGGATCGCCGCCAGCACCGCATCGGCCCCCGCCGCGTCGGGCCCGGCGCTGAGCCGCGCCTTGCCGGTGGCAAAGTTCACCTGGGCCGACACGCCGGGCAGGCGGTTGAGAACTTTCTCGAGGCGCACGGCACAGGCCGCGCAGCTCATGCCCGACACCGGCAGATCGTAGCGACGCCCGGCTTCAGTGCTCATGAGCCTGGTCGCCCCGTCAGAAGTGGCACACCACGCCGTTCCACAGCGCGCTGCCGAGGGACGGCGTGGTGACCAGCCCAAACACGCCGAAGGCCAGCACCACCAGCCCGGCGCCGGTGCGCACCGCCTGGTTGCGGACCACGTCGCGCAGGCGGGTGAGCAGCATGCCGGCCAGCAGCAGGTTGGGTAGCGTGCCCAGCCCGAAGGCCAGCATCAGCGCCGCGCCACGCTCGGCCGAGCCGGTGACGAGGGCCGTGGCCAGCACGCTGTACACCAGCCCGCAGGGCAGGAAACCCCACAGCACGCCGAGCGGAAAGGCCTGGGCCACGCTGCGCGCCGGCAGGAAGCGCCGGGTGAGCGGCTGGATGCGCGCCCACAGGCGCTGGCCGAGGCGCTCGACCCCCGACAGCGCGCGAGTGAAGCCGGTGAGGTAGAGGCCCAGCGCGACCAGCATCAGGTTGGCCGCCACGTAGAGGGCGAGCTGCACCGGCAGGACTTCGTTGAAGAGCATCCCGACGGTGCCGATGGCCCCCATCGCCGCACCCGCCGCCGTATAGCTGCCGATGCGCCCGAGGTTGTAGGCGAGGTGCAGCGGCCACTCGCGGCGGGCCGGGCTGCTCTGGCCGGGCAGGCGCACCTGCACCGTGAGCGCGCTCACGATGCCGCCGCACATCCCGACGCAATGCACGCCGCCGAGAAGGCCGATCAGGAATACTGCGAAGTAGCCGGTTTCAGGCATGGCTCGGGACCCGGAAAATCAAAGGTGCTGTCACTCTCGGCCGTGGCAAGGCCGCGGGCTGGCGATGCGCCCTGCGGGAACTTGTGGCGGCCGGTAAAACCGGAGCAGCCCCATGTCCAAGCTCCGCGGGCAACAAAGCTTGCCCCTGCGCGGCCCCGGACCGGCGCCCGCCCCGGCAGGCTCCACGGCCCGAAGTGACGCAACAAAACAAACGCCCCGCGGAAGACGCGGGGCGCGTGGAAGACCGCTTGAACTGCATTTTAGCCGGCCCCGGCACGGGCAGCCAGCCGGGGCCGTCAGATCACCTTGGAGTAGCGGGTGCGCTCGCGGTCGGCCCGCAGGTATTTGTCGAAGACCATCGCGATGGCCCGCACCAGCATGCGCCCGGCCGGCTTGACGGAGATCCACTGGTCGTCGATGGACAGCAGGCCGCCCTTCTCCATTTCGCGCAGGTCGGCCAGCTCGGCTGCAAAGTATTTCTTGAAGTCGATGAGGTGGGCGATCTCGATGGACTCGATGGAGAGCTCGAAGTGGCACATCAGGGCCTGGATGATGGCCCGCCGCAGGAGGTCGTCGGCGGTGAGCTCGATGCCCCGCAGCACCGGCAGGCGGCCGGTGTCGAGGATGTCGTAGTACTCGTCGAGCGTCTTCACGTTTTGCGCGTAGGTCGGGCCGACCTTGCCGATCGCCGACACGCCGAAGGCCATCAGGTCGCACTCGGCGTAGGTGGAGTAGCCCTGGAAGTTGCGGTGCAGCCGCCCCTGGCGCTGGGCCGTGGTGAGCTCGTCGGTGGGCTTGGCGAAGTGGTCCATGCCGATGTACACGTAGCCGGCCTCGGTGAGCCGGCGGATCGCCAGCTGGAGGATCTGCAGCTTGGTCTCGCCGGAGGGCAGCTGGGCGTCGATGATGCGGCGCTGGGGCTTGAACAGGCTGGGCAGGTGGGCGTAGTTGTAGATCGACAGGCGGTCGGGCGACAGCGAGAGGATCTGCTCGAGGGTGCGGTTGAAGCTGATGACGTTCTGCTTGGGCAGGCCGTAGATGAGCCCGACGCTCACCGACTTGAAGCCGTGGGCCCGCGCCGCGTCGATCACGAGGCGGGTCTCGTCCTCGCTCTGGACGCGGTTGACCGCCTTCTGCACATCGGGGTTGAAGTCCTGGATGCCCACGCTCATGCGGTTAAAGCCGAGCTCGGCGAGCAGCGCGACGGTGGCCTCATCGACCTTGCGCGGGTCGACCTCGATGGAGTATTCGCCGTCGGGGACGAGGGTGAAGTGCTTGCGGACGATGCCCATCAGCTGGCGCAGCTCGTCGTGGGACAGGAAGGTGGGCGTGCCGCCGCCCAGGTGCAGCTGCAGGACTTCCCGCGGGCCGTCGAGGCAGGCGACCTGCAGATCGACCTCCTTCTCGAGGTAGGCCAGGTATTTAGCCGAGCGGCCGTGGTCCTTGGTGATGATCTTGTTGCAGGCGCAGTAGTAGCAGATCGTATTGCAGAACGGGATGTGGAAGTATAATGAGAGCGGCTTGCCCACCCCGCCAATGGACCGCTTGCCCAGCCAGTCGCACAGGGCGTCGGAGTTGAAGGCCTCGACGAAGCGATCCGCCGTGGGGTAAGAGGTATACCGCGGGCCATTCACATCAAACTTGCGGATGAGCTCGGGGTCGAAGATGAGGTCGGTTTGAATCGTGTTCATGGCGGACTTCTTTAGAATGCGAGAGACGATCGCAGAATCACCCGAAAATCGTATTGACGTGGATCAAAGGGCTCCAAAGCTTGTCGAAACCCCCAATAACAGGCCTCAGATCAGGTAATCGCGCGTGCAGATGAAATCGGTAATCCCGGTCACCACCCTGGAAATCAAGACAGCCTGCTCCCAGTGCAATCTGCGGGAGCTGTGCCTGCCCTTCGGCCTCGACCCCAACGAGGTCGACCAGCTCGACGAGCTCGTCGGCAGCCGCCGCAAGATCAAGCGGCAGCAGCATCTCTACCGTTCGGGTGACGTCTTCGAGGCAATCTACGCGATCCGTGCCGGCTCCTTCAAGACCGACGTGATCCTAGAGGACGGCCGCGATCAGGTCACCGGCTTCCAGATGACCGGCGAGGTGCTGGGCCTCGACGGCATCAGCACCGAGCACCACTCGTGCAACGCGATCGCCCTCGAAGACAGCGAGGTCTGCGTGATCCCGTTCAGCCGGCTCGAGGAGTTGTCGCGTCAGGTCGAGAGCCTGCAGCACCAGTTCCACAAGATCATGAGCCGCGAGATCGTGCGCGACCACGGCGTGATGATGCTGCTCGGCTCGATGCGCGCCGAGGAGCGGCTGGCAGCCTTCCTGCTCAACATGTCGCAGCGCTTCACCGCGCGGGGCTTCTCGCCGTCCGAGTTCCACCTGCGCATGACCCGCGACGAGATCGGCTCCTACCTGGGGCTGAAGCTCGAGACGGTCTCCCGCGCCTTCTCCCGCTTCCAGGAAGAAGGCCTGGTGGCCGTGCAGCAGAAGCACATCCGCATCCTCGACACGCCGGGCCTGAAGCGCCTCCTCAACCACCACGCGGTGTGAGCCCGGGCTGGCGGGGCTACAGCCCGGCCAACCAGCCCAGGGGGTTCTTGCTGAGGGCCACCGAGACGATCCACGAGAAGGTGGCCAGCGCTGCAACGAAGGCGCCGCCCCGCAGCGCCAGCGGCCGCCCCGGCTTGAGGGCCAGCATGCCCAGCCCGATGTAGGCGAGCAGCCCGACGATCTTGGCGGTCAGCCAGCCATGCACGAAGGGGTACTGCCCCGCCATCCAGGCCAGGCCGATCGCCGACAGCAGCAGGCACGAATCCACCACATGGGGCAGCACGCGGGTGAGGCGCGCCCGGGCCAGCGGCGAACCCGCCAGCGCCCAGGCGCCGCGCAGCGCAAAGCCCACGCCGCTCAATACGACGCAGGTGATGTGGAAATGCTTGAGAGCCAGGTACATGGGTCGCCTCGCGAACGCAGTTTGCGGTGCGCACGCGGGCCAGCCCATCAGACAGCAGGCCCCGCGCACGCAGGGCCGCTACTTTAGCCGCGCAGCACGCCGACTTCCAGCGCCGCGAACCAGTTGATGAAGCGCTGCACGTCGGCACCCTGGTAGATGGCGCCGTGCTGGGGCACCATCATGTCGATGTCCAGCCTCGACACCCGCTCGCACCAGTCGCGCTTGGCCCGGTCGGAGCCCATCCAGCGCTTGTGGAAGCCCTCGGCGTGGCGGATGTGGCGGGTGAAATCCTCCACATACAGGCCGCCCTGGTCGGGGGGCAGCAGGGCCGCGCCGACGTCGCCCGAGAACAGGATCTTGGCCTTCGGGTCGTAGAGGTGGTGGTTGCCCGACGAATGCAGGTAATGGGCGGGGATGGCCTGAAGTTCGAGGCTGCCCAGGCGGATCGTCATGCCCGGGTCGGGGATCGGCACGAAAGTCGATTCGCTGCCGCCGAAGTGGGGCAGGAAGGACTGCCACAGCCAGCTGGTGTAGCACTTCAGGTCGGGCTTGAACTCCAGCCACAGGGCCAGGGACGAGATGATGTCCGGGTCCTGGTGGGAGGCGAAGATGCCCGCCAGCGTGGTCGGGTCGCATTCGGCCGACAGGGCCGAGAACACCGCCGGGAAGATCTCGATGCCGCCCGGGTCGCACAGCAGGGCCTGCTCGCCGTCCATCACCACGTATTCGTTGGTGTCGATCAGGTAGCCGGGCTTGCTCGCGTCGCGGGCGATGGCCAGCCAGCGGTGGTCGTCGTTCTGGTAGATACAGTGGGCCTGCTTCATGGGTTTCAGTCCTTTACGAGGCGTTCCTTGCCGAGCACTTCGAGGGACCGCTTGATCTGGGCGATCACCTCTGCAAAATCCGTGGAAACCTGCATCAGCGCCGGGCTGAAGCTGCCGCCGTAGGCAGCCTCGATCTTGGCCGAGCGGGCCAGCACGCCGCCGAGCTCGACCAGCTGCTGGGTTTCCTCGACCGCCGCGCGCAGGCGCAGGTCGAGGGCGCGCAGGCGGCCGTGCTGCTCGGCCAGGCGCTGGGCGCCGCGTTTCCGGGCCTCGCGCACACCGGGCACGCCGTCGCCGCTGAGGCGGATCGCCTGCAGCAGGATCGCCGAGTTGCGCTGCTGCTGGACGACGCCAGTGACGCTGCCCACCGAACCCGAGGTCATGTCCCGGAGGGACGCCATGTGGTGGGTGAGGTCCTGGGCGAAGCGGCGCAGCTCGTTGGAGAGCACGCCGAAGCCCAGCGCCGCGTTGCCGGCCCGCTTGGCCAGGAAGATCGCGTTGAGGGCCATCAGGTTGATCCGGAAGGCCGTCGCGACGATCGACTTGATCTCTTCATTGACCCTCACGATGCAGGTCAGCTCACTGGCGCTGCGGGAGGGCGTCTTCAGTTTTTCAGGCGCGTTCATGCCGGGCTCACGGCGGCGATCTGCCGCATTGGGGGGTCGGATTCGCAGCCGCTTCACCCGCCCCCGCGGGGGCAGTCCGGCTGCTGGGGAGGATTAACGGCGGCCGCCAGCCGGGCTTGAGGGCCGCCCGCCCCTGCTCCCCCGGCCTCAGCCGGCCTTGGACGCCGCGCGGGGCGGCAGGAAGAAATCGCCCGGCCGGCTGACGAGCCGATGCCACAGGCGGCGGCGCAGCTCGCGCAGGTCGGAGCGGGGCAGGTCGTAGGCACGCACGGCGGTCCATAGCGACAACGCGAAGCTCACCCCCAGGTTGAGGAAGAACATCACCCCCACCCCGGCCACCGCCAGCCCGAGCAGGCCGCTGCCGACCCACGAAACCTCCAGCGACGAGGTGGCGAGGCTGAGGATGCCCGAGTTGAGCGTCACGTGGCGCACGTCGAGCGGCAGCCCGAAGAACCTGCCGAGCACCGGCGTCATGCCGAGCATCAGGCCGAGCGAGATGTTGGTCGCCCAGCCCGACATGTTGCGCGACACCACGCCGGCCAGCCGGATCATGCGCAGCCGGCCGAAGCGGTTGCCCAGGCGGTGCTCCGCGATGGCCTGGGGCAGCCGGTGATAGACCGCCCAGTTGTCCACCCAGCCGCCGACCAGGGCCGCGAGATAGAGGATCACGCCGGTCAGCGCCGCGTAGAACACCGTGCCGCTGTCCACCGGGCTGAGGGAATGGAAGACATAGCCCGCCTCGGCCTTGCTGAGGAATGAATGGCCGGTGATGACGCGCCACAGGGCGTCGAAGGCATAGGCCCCGACGGCCACCACGACCACGTTGGCGATGGTCGCCGCAAGCTGGGAGCGGCAGATGCAGGCCGCGTAGTCGACGATCACCTCGAGACGCTCGCCTCCCCGCCGGTCGCGGATGATCGCGGCGAAGGCGGCGGCCGTCATCGCCGGCTGCTTGGTGGCGAGGATCAGCCCGAAGGCCTGCAGCAGCAGAAAGCTGAACGCGTAGTTGAGCCCCGAGAAGAAGCCCTCGATGAACAGCGCCAGGCCGAGCCCGGCGATCGCCATCTTCATCGCCGCGGTGCCCACCGTGAGCACGCCGCCACCGGCCGCCGCGGCCCAGATGTGGCGGTAGTCCGCGGGGGTCTCGGCGATGTAGTGCTCGCCGGTCTTGCCGGCCCGGTCGACGATGCGCCGCTGCAGGCGCTGCAGGTTGCTGCGCACCAGGTGGCCGACGCCGTTGCTCTCGTGGGCCGCGTCGGCCAGCTGGCGCAGCAGGGCCAGCAGGGGGCCGGGCGCCCGGGGCTCGGCCGCCATCACCGCGACGATGGCCTCCATGCGCGCCAGGCAGCGGTCGAGCACGTCGAGCCCATACACGATGTCGACGCTGATGCCCTCGGACTCCAGGCGGTGGGAGATCACATGCATTTCATCCCGGCAGGCGGCGAGGTCGGCCTGCCAGGCTTCGAGCAGGGGGCCGGAGACGCGCTCCTGCTCCCACGCGCACAGCAGGTTCTCGCCGCTGTCGGCGAGGCGCTTGAACGGCGACTGGGCCACCGGCCGCGGCTCGCTGCGGGTGCGCAGCTTGAGGGACAGGCCCTGGCCCTGGACGCGGGCCAGCAGCAGGCGGAAGCCATCCGCCATCCCGTGGCGCAGCGCGGCGCTCATTTCGGGGGCATCGGCCGGGAAGAGGATGTCGAGCAGGCGCTGGAAGGTGGACGGCTGCAGGCCGCGCATCAGGGTGAGATCGCGGTCGCGCCGGAAGCTCCGCCCCATCAGGTGGGACAGGTCGTGGTCGTCCCGCGGCGAGGGGATCAGCTTGGCCGTCATGCGGTCGCCGAACTCCGACAGGAAGCCCCGATCGCTCGGGATCCCGACCTCGCCGAACAGGTTGGCGCCGTCGGTCTCGTCGAGGATGGCGCACAGCGCACCACGCAGCTCGGCGGCGAGGGCCGGATGGGCCGCCAGCACATCCATCAGCACGGCGAAACGCTGGGTGGCCGAGCCGTGGACATCCGCCGCGTCGATATAGACGTCGTTCCACAGCGCGCCGCCCGCAAGCCAGCGGTTGAGGGCCAGCCAGGCATCGAGCCGGTCGGGCAGATCGGCGGCGGCGGTGAGGTTGCACAGGTGACGGGCCAGCTTCGGCAGCTCGCGCTGGCCCTGCCGCTGGGGCGGGAGCGCCGCATGAATCGAGGCGAGCACGTCGCGGGGGGAAAGGATGGGTCTGTTTGCCATGCAATAAGTATGCACAAATCCTGTTGCCTGTGCAGTCCTCCACACCTCCCCGTCAAGCGTGCGCGTGCTTCCCGAAGGACAGCCGCCGACGGAACGGCTGCGCATTTTTTCGCACTCCGGCGCGCGCGCCCGACCCAAACCGCTAGCGGCATGACATACTGAGAACCGACTGCACGACCGAAGAATCATCCGCCCCAAGGGATGAACGGTGGATGAAATCACCACAATGCGGGCAAACGGCGAGCCCAGGCTTCTGCGTCTCTCGCCAGCCACGGGGGTTTTGTTCGATGAATCACGCCGCATTCAAGAACACCATCAAGCGCTGGCTGGCCCGGAGCCTGTGGGCCTACGGCCCCGACAGGCTCCTCCGCCAGCTCCGGCGGATCGGGGTCACCGAAGGCTCGACGCTGGTCGTGCATTCCTCCTGGAACGCCTATAACGGCTTTCGCGGCAAGCCGGCCGACCTGGTCAGGGCATTCAAGGCCGCGGTCGGCGAATCAGGTCTGCTGGTCATGACCTCCCTGCCCTACCAGAACATGAGCTCGGCCCAGTGGCTGGCCAGCGGCAAGCCCATGAACGTGCGCCGCAGCCCCTCGATGATGGGCCTGGTCTCCGAGGTCTTCCGCCGCTCCGAAGGCGTTCACCGCAGCCTCAGCGCGACCCACCCGCTGCTGGCCTGGGGCCGCGACGCCGAAGCATTCGTGCAGGGCCACGAAGACACCGACCGCCCTTTCGGCGCCGGCTCGCCCTTCGCCAGGCTCCTCGAGCGCGACGCGCTCGTCCTCGGCTTCGACGCGCCCTTCTCCACCTTCACCTTCCACATGTACGTCGAAGACCAGTTCGCCGACCGCCTGCCTGTGCCGCTCTACGAGCCCGAGCTGCACAGCGGCAAGGTCATCGACTACGCCGGCACCGAGAGCGTGCAGCGCGTCCGGGTGCCCTCGGCCCTCGCCAACCGCCACCGACGCCTCGACCGGATCGTCGCCCGGCACGAGCACAACGGCGCCCTGGGGCGCGCCCGGGTGGGCAACACCCAGCTGGTGTGGATACGCGCAAGCGCAATGCTGCAGGGCGTGAAGGAGCTCGTCGACAGCGGCCAGCCCTTCTACGACACACCGGCCGCACACAATCCCTGAACGGCACGGGGCCGCCAAGCTCCTCACTCGACGCACGGAAGGACGCCGCAATGCAAAACACTCAATCCACCGAGGCCTACGGCAAGGAACGGGCATCGCGCTACGACCAGTTCGCCTCCGTCACGATGGGCGACCGCAAGCGCCAGCGCAGCTACCTGCAGGATCTCCTGCACCGGCAGCCGCTGGCCCACGGGGCGTTTCTCGACCTGGGCTGCGGCACCGGCTTCTTCAGCGAAGTGCTGTTCGAGCACCGGCCCGATTTCAACGGCCACCTGGTGGACGGCTCGGCCGACATGCTCGAGCTGGCCCGGCAGCGCGTGCAGAAGGACGGGCGGCGGGCCAGCTTCCAGCACGCCCTGTTCGACGCGATCGACTGGTCGGCGCTGCCGATGTTCGACGTGGTGTTCTCGGGCTACGCCATCCACCACCTCTCCGACGCCGCCAAGTGGACGCTGTTCGGCCGCATCCACGCCAGCCTCGGCCCGGGCGGCGCCTTCATCCTGTTCGACAACTTCCTGCCGCGCCAGCCGGACGACCGGGACCTCATCGAGTTCCTCACCTGCCGCGAGATCGAGCGCAAGACGCGCCACGTCACGCCGCTCGAGCAGATCATCGAAACCGACCGCAAGCTCAAGGCCGCCGAGAACGACCAGGAAGCCAGCTTCGAGGAACACCTCCAGCAACTGCGGGCGGTGGGCTTCGGCCATGTCGTGCCGGTGTTCCTCGAGGCGCGCTACGGCGGCATCGTCGCCTGCAAGTAGGCGCCGTCCCGGCGCAGGGGGCCGCCAGCGGGTTACCATCCGGCCCCATGCTACCCATCATCTACCAGGACGAGCGCGTCGTCGCGATCCACAAGCCGTCCGGCCTGCTCGTGCACCGCAGCGAGCTCGACCGCCACGAGACGCGCTTCGCCGTGCAGCTCGGCCGCCACGTCTACCCCGCCCACCGCCTCGACCGGGGCACCTCGGGCGTGCTGGTGTTCGCCCTCGACAAGGACACCGCGCGCAGCCTCGGCGGGCAGTTCGAACGCCAGGAAGTCGTCAAGACCTACCTCGCCGTGGTGCGCGGCCACCCGCCCGAAGCCGGCCGCATCGACCACGCCCTGTCCCGCCGGCGGGACGACGCCGAATGGGTCGGCGAGCGCAGCACCGACGAGGCCCAGCCCGCCGTCACCGACTTCCGCCGCCTCGCCACCTGCGAGCTGCCGCACCAGGTCGACCGCTACCCCACCAGCCGCTACGCCCTCGTCGAGCTCACGCCCCACACCGGCCGCCGCCACCAGATCCGCCGCCACCTCAAGCACATCGCCCACCCCATCATCGGTGACGCCACCTTCGGCAAGGGCCGCCACAACCGACTCTTCCAGCAGCTCTTCGGCTGCCACCGGATGCTGCTCGCCTGCGTGCGGATGCAGCTCCGCCACCCCGTCGACGGCCGCCCCCTCGACCTATGCGCCCCGCCCGACGGCGAATTCGCCGCGGTCCTCGCGGCGCTCGGATGGGGGGAGCGGGAAATAGGTAATGGGTAATGGGTAATGGGTAATGGGAAGTGGAGAATGGGGGACCACACTGGCGGCCCCCGCCTGCAGGTCCCCGCCCGCGACAAAACAGCGCACCCGGCCAGTCGTCAGCGCACACCGCCCCAGCCCAGCCCCACTCCCTGCTTCCCACTCCCCACTACCCCCATCACCATTCGACACTTTCACCCGTAACACAGGCCGGTTAACATTGCCGGCCCTTTGCACCGGCTACCCGATGAAGCTTCCCGAACGTCTCGCCTCCTCCCGCGTGCCCTGGCAGCGTGCCACGCGCCTGGGGCCGCTCCTTGCCTGGAGCCTGGCGCTGGCCGTCACGGCCTGGGTGGCGGCCGACCTGTTCTGGCGCTTCAGCGCACCCCGCGCCGCAGCCCTGCCGGTCGTCGCCCAGGCCGACCCCCAGGCCGCGGCCCAGGCCATCGCCAGCCGCCATCTGATGGGCAGCGTCGGCAGCAGCGCCCAGGCCGCCGCGGCGGTCGTGCCCAGCCGCTACGCCGCCCACGCGGTCGTCACCGGCGCCGACGGCCGGCCCGGCTGGGCCATCCTCAGCATCGACGGCGGCCCCCAGCAGGGCTTCGTCGAAGGTCAGCCGATCCAGCCCGGCACCACCCTCGCCCGGGTCCGCCCCGAAGCGGTGGACATCGCCACCGGCGGCGCCACCCAGACAATCGCCCTCGCCCCGCGCAGCAGCGGCGGCACCAGCACCGGCAGCCCGGGCGGCACGCAGGCAGCGCCCGCCAGCCCGCCGGCCCCGCCGCCGGGCATCCCCGCCTCCCAGGAGTTCGGCGGCGACGCCACCGACCCGGCCCTCCGTTCCGACGCCGCCCAGCGCCCCCTCGCTCCCGGCCTCCCGATCCGCATTCCGGCCTCACCGCCCACGCCCAGCCCATGACACCCAACCGCCGCCGCCCGGGGCTCGCCCGCCGCACCCTCGCCGCCAGCCTCGCCCTCGCGCTGTCCACCAGCCTGCTGCCCAGCCTCCCGGCCCAGGCGGCCGAAGCCGGCAGCAGCGCCAGCGGCGAGAACATCTCGCTGAACTTCGTGAACGCCGAGATCGGCGCGGTGATCCAGGCGATCTCCAAGATCTCCGGGCGCAACTTCATCATCGACCCGCGGGTCAAGGGCACCCTCAACATCGTCACCGCCCGCCCGGTGCCGCGCCACCTCAGCTACTCGATCCTGCTCTCGGCGCTGCGCCTGCAGGGCTACGCGGCGATCGAGGGCGACGGCGTCACCAAGGTGGTGCCGGAAGCCGACGCCAAGCTCCACGCCGTGCCGGTGGGCAAGGGCAAGGGCGCCGGTGGCGGCGACCGCCTCACCACCCAGGTCTTCAACCTCAAGCACGAATCGGCCAGCCAGCTGGTGCCGGTGATCCGCCCGCTGGTGTCGCCCAACAACACCGTCACCGCCTACCCGGGCAACAACTCGCTGGTGGTCACCGACTACGCCGAGAACATCGGCCGCATCGCCCAGATCGTCGAATCCATCGACGTGCCCCAGGGCGACATGCGGGTGATCCCGCTGCAGCACGCCTCGGCCCTCGACCTCGCCCAGACCGTCACCCGCCTGCTCTCCGATGGTGCCATCGGCAGCACCACGGCGATGGCCGGCGGCGCCATCGGCGGGGATGCCAGCCAGCGCATCTCGGTGATCGGCGACCCGCGCACCAACAGTCTGCTGGTGCGCTCCGAGAACCCCTCCAAGCTCAACGCGGTGCGCCAGCTCGTCGCCAACCTCGACAAGCCCGGCGCCGCCGGCAACATCCACGTGGTGTACCTCAAGAACGCCGAAGCCGTTAAGGTGGCCCAGACCCTCCGCGCGGTGATCAGCGGCGAAGCCGGCACCCTCGGCCAGACTCCGGGCCAGGGCAGCACCGTCGGCGGCAGCAGCTTCGCCCCCACGCAAACCGGCACCACCACCGGCAGCAACACGGGCAGCGGGATGGGCGCGACGCCGTCCTTCAGCAACAGCTCGGGCAACACCGGCGCCACCGGCAACGGCATCGTCCAGGCCGACCCGATGACCAACTCGCTGATCATCACCGCGCCCGAAGCCATCTACAACAACCTGCGCAAGGTCATCGACCAGCTCGACAAGCGCCGCGCCCAGGTTTATGTGGAGGCCCTGATCACCGAGGTCAGCACCGAGAAAGCCGCCGAGATCGGCATCCAGTGGCAGGCCGGCAAGGTGGGCAGCACCACCGCCTACGGCGGCACCAGCTTCGGCTCCAGCGGCAACAACATCCTCAACCTCGCTGCGGGGCTGGCCAGCAGCAGCTCCACGGTGCTCCCCGGCAACGGCCTCAACCTCGTGCTCGGCAGCGGCACCGTGACGGTCGGCGGCCGCGAGATCGCCAACCTCAACATGCTGGCCCGCTTCCTCGAGTCCGACACCAAGGCCAACATCCTCTCAACGCCCAACCTCGTCACCCTCGACAACGAAGAGGCCAAGATCGTCGTCGGCCGCAACGTGCCCTTCCCCACCGGCTCCTACGCCAACACGGGCACCACCACCACGGTCAATCCCTTCACCACCATCGAGCGCAAGGACGTCGGCCTGACCCTCAAGGTCAAGCCGCAGATCTCCGAAGGCGGCACCGTGCGCCTGCAGATCTACCAGGAAGCCTCGGCCGTCATCGAAGGCACCGCCACCGCCACCACCGGCCCGTCCACCACCAAGCGCAGCATCGAATCCACGGTGCTGGTGGACGACGGCGCCGTCATCGCCCTCGGCGGCCT